>JBBSNJ010000860.1:0-1831 GCA_038232775.1 Thermomicrobiales bacterium | reverse complement strand
TCCCGGCGGAGCGGGGCACGCGTCGCCGCTCGGCACTGGGGAATGTGAGGTGGGAGGGGCGTCCCGACCAGCGGGACCCGATCGCCGCCCCGCTAGACCGGGGACAAGAACTCGCCCGCCGCCCAGGCCGGGCGCTCTCCGGTCCCCGGGTCGAGCCGGTACCAGTCGCGGCCGTCGGTAGGGGTAGGACCGGCGAGGACCGTCGCCAGGGAGCCCTCCGGGAGCGCTCCCAGGATGGGCGCGGCCAGACCGGGTCCGTCGTGGAGATTGACCGCATCGCCGACGACCAGGACCAGGTCGCCGACGGCGAGCGGCGCCGGCGGCACTGCCTCACCGGAATCGGCGACGGGGCCAGGGCTGGCATCGGCGGCCGACGCGACCGACTCGGGCGATTCGGCGCCCGGATCAGCGGCCGGAGGGGCGGCGGCCAGCGCCGGATCGGGCGCCAGCAGGTCGGCGCTGACCCAGCCGCCCAAGTCCCGGCCCCGGACCGCGTACCACGCCACCCCGTCGACCGTCGCCGGGCCGGCCCCGACCGTCAGCGGCTCGCTGAGCCGCATCGGGACGACGACGGTACCGCCGAGCCCCGGCCGGTCCCGCAGCGCCGACCCTTCGGCGGCCGTCGTCACGAGTTGGCCGGGCGCGAACGCCGGGGCCGGCTGGGCCGGTAATTGGCCGGTGGCGAGGATGCCGGCGACCGCGTCCCGCACCGACGGCAGCTCGTCGTAGAACGCGTCGCCGGGGCAGGCGGTGGGGTTGACGTCGCGATGGGCGCAGATCGTCGGTAGGCTCGGGATGTCCTGGAACGGCGCCGAGCCGAAGGGGTCGAGGTTGCGGCCGACGTAGGCGGTCAGCCAGAGGAGGGCGGCGCGGGTCTCGGGGGTGATCGTGCGGGCGCCGTAGTTGCCGAGGAGGCCGATGCCGACCGACCCCTCGTTGTAGAACCGAGCGTGGCCGGCGACGACCGACTCGCCGCCGACCCGCCCCTCGTAGATGTTGCCGAGGAAGTCGATCAGGTAGTTGTAGCCGATGTCGCCCCAGCCGCGGGTCACGGTGTGGAAGTAGTAGACGGAGCGGATCGCGACCAGCGGGTCCTCGAAGTTGGCGGTCTCGGTGTGGTGGATGATGACGTGCTCGACCGGGGCGTAGGCGACGGGCCAAATCTCGCCGAAGGCGGAGAAGCGATAGCCTTCGTCCGCCCCCCAGGCGGCGCGGGGGATGACCGGCGGCGGCGGCGGCGGCGCGGGGGAGGCGGGGGGGGGAGGCGGCAGCGGCACCTCCTGGGCGGCGGTCGCCAGCGTCGGGCCGGGAGACGCATCGAGGTAGTCGAAGCCGAGCCCAGGCAGCGTTGCCGGCCGCCCCTCTGGGTCGTAGGCCTGGTACTGGACGAAGGTGGCGCCGGGGTGGAAGACGAGGTGGCCGAAGCGGCGATCGGGTTGGTCGGGTCGCCCGCCGTGGGCCGCCTCCCCGACCGTCACCGGCTCCGACCAGGTCTCGCCGTCGGGGCTCAGCCTGAGCTCGACCCAGGCCCCCGGCGCCACCTCCTCCGACCAGCGGGGCGCGATCGCCACGAACGGAAAGTCGGCGGCGAAGCGGACCGGGTCGGCGTCCGGAGCGACGCCCTCCACCGTCTGGGCCGCCCGCAGGCCGAGCCGCTCCGCCGCGAGCCACTGCCCGGCTCGGGTCGAGCCGTCCGGGGTCTCGGGCGGGGCATCGGCCGCCCGGACCCGGCCGAGCGAGAGTGCGCTCCCGCCGGCAGCGGCGGCGGCGGCGGCGGCGAGGAGTCGCCGCCGGTCCAGGCGGCGGCCGTCGAGCCAAGTCGAGTCCCATC
>JBBSNJ010000859.1:0-1832 GCA_038232775.1 Thermomicrobiales bacterium | reverse complement strand
CTTGCCCAGGTGGCGGAATCGGCAGACGCGCTAGCTTGAGGGGCTAGTGCCCGTTTAGGGCGTGAAGGTTCAAATCCTTTCCTGGGCACCGTGGCGATCGGGGACGTGACCAGCGACCCGCCGTCGGCAACCCGACCGCGGGCGATTAGCTCAGCTGGGAGAGCGCCACGTTTACACCGTGGATGTCAGAGGTTCGAGCCCTCTATCGCCCACCTCATCGACCAAATAGGCAGCCACCCCTCCCCCGCCAAGGTAGCTCAGTTGGTAGAGCTCACGACTGAAAATCGTGCGGTCGGCAGTTCGAGTCTGCCCCTTGGCACCACCCTCCTCGAGATTCGATTCCACCTTGCGATCATCTCGATCTCGCCAATCTCCCTAGACTCAAGCTCACTCCGATTCGCGCCGCCTTGGCGCACAGCGGCTGGCAGCGGGTTGTTTCCCCGCGTGCCCCGGACCGGCAGTCTGGGTCGCAGGCGCTCAATCGCCGGAGCAGACCGTCGATTCCTCCATCATCGCGGTCGGTCGCCCTCAACGACCGGCAGCTCCTCCCGCTCCCCCCACTCGTTCCAAGAGCCGTCGTAGTTGGCGAAGCCGTCGTACCCCAGGCGGTGGAGCGCGAACAGCACACCGGTCGCCGTCACACCCCCATTGCAATAGGCCACCACCGGCGTCCCCGCTTCGATCCCGACGTCCGCCAGCGTCCGCCGCTGCTCCTCGAGCGGCTTCCACGTCCCGTCCTCGTTCACCAATCGTTTCGCGGGCAGGTTGACCGCGCCCGGCACGTGCCCGCCCCGCCGCCCCCGCACCGTCTCCCCCCGATACTGGGCGGTGTCCCGCGCATCGACGATCAACCCCGGCCCCGCCGTCGACCGCGCCAGCACCTCGGCGGCCACGACCCGCAACTCCGGCCGCAGCCGCGGCCTGAAGACCGCCGGCTGGACCGCGGCAACCTCGTCGTTGACGGGACGCCCCTCACCTACCCACTTGGCGTAGCCGCCGTCCAGCACCGCCGCCCGGTCGTGCCCGTAGTAGCGGAGCGCCCACCAGAGCCGAGTCGCGAAATGGCCGCCGGAGTGGTCCACGATCACAACGTCGCTCTCGTTCCCGATGCCCCGCTCGCCCAACGCCGCCGCGAACCGCTCGGGCGACGCGATCTGGGCCTTGACCGCCTGATCGGGATCGACGATGTCGGTCGTCCAATCGACGAAGACCGCACCGGGGATGTGCCCGGTCTCGAACTCGTCGCCGGCACCGACGTAGGCCGCCTCCTGCCGCCCTCCGCCGAGTTCCGTCGTCCGCACGTAGCCCCGGATGTCGACCACCCGCAGCGACGGGTCGTCGAGGTGTTCCGCCAGCCACCCAGTCGGGACCAAATCCTCCGGCAACACCGAGCCTTCGCTTGCTTCACCAACCATCCGCCCCTCCTTCACGGGCGCCCCCGTCGCTGCCGGCCCGTGCCTTGACACCCTCGGAGCGCCTGACTACAATCCTAATGCGCCGACCAACCCGGCCGCGCGGAAGTGGCTCAGTGGTAGAGCATCTCCTTGCCAAGGAGAAGGTCGCGGGTTCGAATCCCGTCTTCCGCTCCAGACCACAACCCAGTGGAGCGAACCGACGCGGGCCATCGCGGCCCGCGATTTGTGTCTCCCGCGTTCGCGGGCTATCCTGGCCGCGCCACCGGGCGGACGTGGCGGAACGGCAGACGCCGCGGTCTTAAAAACCGTTGGGGCGCAAGCCCCGTGCGGGTTCGAGTCCCGCCGTCCGCACCCAAAACCCTTGATGTAGAGCCAAATATCGAGGCCGGGGGATTCGACGCCCCCGGTCGCTCGCTG
>JBBSNJ010000858.1:0-1832 GCA_038232775.1 Thermomicrobiales bacterium | reverse complement strand
GTTGAATCATCCGGCCATCGGGAGCGGGATAAGCTCCCCTCTCCCGCGCACGGGACCGGGGGAAGGGGGTCGGGGGTGAGGGCTTCTTTCCGGGAAGCGGCAGCGATCACCCGGTTTCCGTATGAGGCGACGGGCGACAGGGGGTAGGGGAAGGCGCCAGGCGTGATGCGGCCGAAGGTAGGAGCGGTCGCCGGACCGGGAGGAGGGGGACGATGGCGGGGACAACGGCGGGTCCGCGGGGTGCGGCCGAGCGGCACGAGACGAGCGTGGTCCGGCCGGACGACTTCGACGCCTTTTGGGCGGAGGCGATGGCCGAAGCCGACGCCATCTCCCTCAATCCGAGCTTGGTCCCGGTCGCCGGCCGCTCGACGGCGGAGGTCGACGTCTTCGCGATCGGCTACGACAGCCTCGACGGCCTCCGCATCGCCGGCTGGTACTGCCGGCCGACGGCCGAGCACCTGCCGCCGCCCTACCCGGGGCTCTTGATCGTGCCGGGCTACATCTCGGAGCCGACCCTGCCGAAGTCGTGGGCCAAGCTCGGCTACGCCGCGGTCGGCGTCGCCCCTCGCGGCAAGCTCCGCTCCAACGCGCGCTTCAACCCCGGCTACCCCGGTCTGCTCGTCCGCGACATCGTCGACCGCCAGACCTACGGCTACCGCGGCTTCTTCATCGACGCCGCCCGCGCCGTCGATTTCCTCCAGCGCCGGCCCGAGGTCGACGCCGCCCGGATCGGCGTCCACGGTTCCTCCCAGGGGGGCGCCCTGACGATCACCACCGCCGCCCTGCGCCCAGACGCGATCACCTGCGGCGCCGCCGGCGCCCCCTATCTCTGCGGCTTCATGGACGCGTCCTCGCTGACCCACTCCTACCCCTACGAGGAGATGAACGAGGTGCTGCGCCGGTACCCCGACCGGGAAGCGGCGATGCGCGAGACGGTCGCCTACTTCGACGGCGTCAACTTCGCCCCTCGGATCCGCTGCCCGATGCTGGTCTACCTCGGTCTCGGCGACGACGTCTGCCCACCCGAGACCGGCTACGCCCTCGTCCGCGCCATGACCTGTCCGACCGAGCTCCACGCCTCCCCCCGCTGCGCCCACGACGCCGGCAACTACTGGGAGATGGCCAAGGCGGCAGCTTTCCTGGCCGAGCACCTGCGCCCGGCCGGCGACATCCACGGGGCCGAGACGACGGTCGGCTAGGCCGGCGGGGCGGGGGCGGAGGCACCGAACGTCCACTCGTCAGCGGGAGGCGGCATGAACGCGGTCCAATCAGGCAAGCCGCCCGACTTCGACGCCTACTGGGACGCGGTCGACGACGACCTGGCCCGGGTGGCGGCGGCGCCAGCGCTGGAGCCGTCGCCGCTGCGCTCGACCCCGTTCAGCGACGGCTACGACCTGCGGCTGACGGGTCTCGGCCGCTACCGCCTCTTCGGCTACTACAGCCGGCCGAAGGGGGAGGGACCGTTCCCCGCCCTGCTGAACACGCCCCGCTACGGCAGCGTCAACAACCCGCCTCACTGGGACGACCGTCGCCGCTACGCCGTGCTGACGATCATGCACCGCGGCCAGCGCCTGGCCGACGAGCCGTTCGCCGCCGCCTACCCCGGCCTGCTGACCCACGGCATCGACGACCCGGCGACCTACGTCTACCGCGCCATCGTCGCCGACTGCCTGCGGGCGGCCGAGTTCCTGGCGGGCCGGCCCGAGGTCGATCCCGCCCGGATCGGGGTCGCCGGGGACGACCTGGCCCTGCTGACCGCCGCCCGCCGCCCTGGCTTCGCGGCGCTCCTGCTGGGGGCGACCATGCTCTACCGGCTCGACGAGGCCCGCCGC
>JBBSNJ010000857.1:0-1833 GCA_038232775.1 Thermomicrobiales bacterium | reverse complement strand
GTCTCCCGTCTGGCTGTCGCCCCACCCGGCGCCCCCCCCGCCACCCCGCCCGCCCATGCGTCCCCCGCCAGGAGCGGCACCGGCCGCCCCCGCGCGCCCCTGCGCCACCGCCGGGGCGCCCGGCTCGGTCCTGCCGTCGGCTGCCGCCCCAACGCGGTGGGCGCCCTGGTATCATTACTTCCGTAAAGTGAGCATTGGAACCGGGGCGCCCGACCCGGTCGACGCGAACGGGAGAGAAACGCCCCATGGTCGCTCCAGCCGCCGCCGCCGGGACCGCCCCGGCCCCGGTCACCGTCTACAGCACCACCACCTGTCCCTACTGCGATCAGGCCAAGCAGTTCCTGCGCTCGCGCAACGTCCCCTTCAAGGACATCGACGTCGCCCAGGACTACGAGGCGGCGATGGAAATGATCCGCCGCTCCGGCCAGCAAGGGGTGCCGGTGATCGCGACCGAGGAGGAGGTGATCCTCGGCTTCGATCAAGTCCGCCTGGCCAAGCTGGCCGAGCGTTACGGCGCGAAGCCGCGCCCGCCGCTCGGCCTGCTCGCCGCCGACGCCGAGGAGTACCTGGCGCGGCACCCCGACCAAGCGTCCGCCCTCCCCGAAGGGACGAAGGGGATCTACGTCGGCAAGGTCCGGCCGGAGACGGTCGCCGACCGAGCCGGCCTCCGCCCCGGCGACGTGATCGTGGCGCTCGCCAACAAGCGGGTGCGGACGATGGTCCAGCTCGACCAGATGGTCGGCACCCTCAAGGCCGGGGAGTCGGTCGCCGTTCGCTACCTGCGCGGCGCCGAGGAGCGGACCGCGACCCTCCAGTTCTAGAGCGGGGTGCCATGAAGGTGACCCGCCGCGACCAGTTGGCGGGGCGCTGCTAGCTGCGCTCTCCGCCCGCGGGGCGACCGTGGTCCACCGAACCACTTCATGGTCTTCGGCCAACTCTCCTGCAATGCGCAATAGCGGCGATCGCTGCCCGCTCTGCCCGGCAGGTTGCCCTCAATCACGACCACCCCGTTGAGCCGGCGCGACTCGGGGTGCCGATGATCCGTGCCGCACCGCAGACGGTCGCCCAGTCTGAACCGGATAGGGCCTCTGGGTTTCGGTGGGGAGGCTGCCCCTCGCTCCTGCCGCGGCAAAGGCGGGCGTCGGGAGTGAAGGTCAGTGGTCGCGGCGCGACTGCCTTGTCCACCCCCGCTGGGCACAGCGAGGCGGAGCCGACCGCAAGCACCGACGTTGGCCTCGATCCGACCGCGGCCCGGACTCGCCTCCCCGCTCCGCATCCTCGACCGTCGCGACCGGCGCACCTCGTTCGACCAGGGTGTGCTCGCGCCCGGCGGTCGTCCCGTAATACGGAAGTCGGCTGCTCGTCGGGGCTTCGTCTCCCCCTCTCCCGCCGCAGCGGGAAAGAGGGGGGGGATGAGGGCCGGCGCCGCGGCCACCATCATTCACCCGACGTTCGTCTGAGCCGCGGCCGTCCAGCTCGTCACCTCGGCCGGGAGATCCGATGCCGCCGCCGATCCCCGTCGAGCTTTGTCCGCACTCTCTGGTCTGGGCCGAAGCCGCGGCGCGGGAGGCGGCACGCCTCGCCGGGGCGCTGGGCGATCAGCTCCTCGCGGTCCACCACGTCGGCTCGACGGCCGTCCCCGGCATCCGGGCGAAACCGATCCTCGACCTCCTGCCGGAGGTGCGCGACCTGGCGGCGCTCGACGCCGCCCACCCCCGGCTCGAATCGCTCGGCTACGCCTGGTGGGGGGAGTTCGGACTCCCCGGCCGACGCTACTGCACCTTCGACGAGCCGGCGACCGGGCGCCGCCGGGTGCAGCTGCACTGCTACGAG
>JBBSNJ010000856.1:0-1833 GCA_038232775.1 Thermomicrobiales bacterium | reverse complement strand
TGTTCGGGGAGGCGGGGTTAGTCACGCCAGCGGCGCGGGCGATGCCGATCCGGCTCGACTCCGGAGCGGGGGTGATGGGCGGCGCCTACATCCCAGCCCGGCTCGTGCCGCACCTGCATCACCTGCTGGAGACGCGGACCGAGCGCATGCTCCGCCGCCTGATCGAGGCGGAGCTGGACGGCGTGGCGATCGTCGGCTTGATGATGGCCGCGGTCGCCTACGCCAGAGAGCGGAACCTGGGGCTCTACGAGGCGATCGACGTGATCGTGCCGGAAGCGCCCGAGGCCGATCCACCAGGGGCGCGGGTGCTGGCGCCGAACCGGAAGCAGATTGAGCCCGCATTGCGCCATCGCTTGGAAGAGGCCGCGAAGCCGCCGAAGAAACCGGGGCTGGTGGCGCGGGTGCTCCGGCGCGGCGGCAACCGGCCGGGGTGATGCGATGAGCGAACCACGACTGCCACCGGAGTCGCCCGATGCCTGGTCCCGGCTCTTCACCGTCGCCGAGGCGAACGCGCTGCTGCCCGAGCTGGTGCCGGTCTTGACCGATCTGCAGCGGGGCAAAGCGGAGCTGGACGAGCTGCGCGGCGCCCTCGATCTCCTCACACCGGCGATGCGGGGGAACGGGCACGGCGCCGAGGCGGCGACGATCGAGCAGCGCCTACACGAGGTCGGCACCGGCCTAGCGAGCGGCATTCGCTCAATCACGGAGCAGGGGATCGAGGTGAAGGATCTCGATCATGGGTTGATCGACTTTCCCTCGCTCCGGGACGATCACGTCGTCTTTCTCTGCTGGCGCCTCGGCGAAGGCCCGGTTGTGGCGTACTGGCACGAGATCCGGGCCGGGTTTGCCGGTCGCCACCCGCTCTGAGAGGGAAGGACGCGGCCCCCCCTGCCCCCCAAGTTTGGGGGGAGAACGACGGAGGCAGCAGGCAGCAGGCAGCAGGCAGCAGGCAGCAGGCAGCAGGCAGCAGGCAGCAGGCAGCAGGCAGCAGGAAAGAGTGTACCGCTGCTCGCGCCCACACTGCCTTGTCATTCTGAGCTTGCGAAGAATCTCCCGTTCGCAAACAACGCGTTGAGGTTCCTCGCGGGCTCGGCATGATCCCCCAGCACGCGGGAACGGAGAACCAGCAGGCGGGGAGCACGGGATGCTACGGAGGGGGTTCGGGCGGGTCGATATCACGCCCGCGTTGGGGCTGCGGATGGCGGGGACGCCGCCGTGGCCGGAAGGGGCGGGCGTCCACGGGCCGCCGCGGGGGCGGGTCGTCCTCGCCGACGATGGTCGGGAGCGGGTCGCGCTGGTCTGCCTCGACCTGATGGTCATGCTCGCCAGCGAGGTAGCGATGCTGCGGCACCGGCTCGCGGCCGCGGGTGGGCTTGATCCAGCGGCGATCCTCGTCGCTTGCAGTCATACCCACGGGGCACCGTTCACCTTTCTCGGTAGCGGCGCGGTGGCATCGGACGTCCACGGTTTCCTCGACGGTCTCGCCGGCACAATGGAAGCGGCGATGGCGGACGCCGTCGCCGAGTTGCGCCCGGTGACGCTGGTCGCGGGTCGGATTCCGGCGCTGGGGTGGGCCTTCAACCGGAGGCCGATCTACACCGGGGATCAGGTCGCGACGCACGGCGTCACCTGGGGCGAGGGGTTCACCGGGATGGAGGACACCCCGGACGAGGAGATCCAGGTGCTGGTGGCGCGGGAGCCGGGTGGCGCGGTGGCGGGAGGGTTGGTCAGCTTCGCCTGCCACCCGACCGTGATGATGGGGCAGCCGGTCTACTCCTCCGACTACGCCGGGGTGCTCACCGACGAGCTGGAGGCGCGACATGGCGGCACCTT
>JBBSNJ010000855.1:0-1835 GCA_038232775.1 Thermomicrobiales bacterium | reverse complement strand
GCCGAGGTAGGTCGGCGCCTCGACGACGACGGCGTCGCCGGGGTCGAGCAGGACGCGGGCGACGAGATCGATCCCCTGCTGGCTGCCGTTGGTGACCAGGACGCGCTCGGGGTCGACCGCGGCGCCCCGTCGCCCCATCCGCTCGGCGATCAGCTCGCGGAGGGGGAGGTAGCCGGCCACCTCGCCGTAGCTCAGGGCGTCGGGGGCGTCCTCCCAGGCGCGGCCGGCCGCCCACCGCAGGCGCTCGGTCGGCACTAAGTCGGCGGGGGGGGCGCCGCCGCCGAAGAAGATCAGGTCCTGGTCCGGGTGGGCCGCGTAGAGGGCGTCGACCTCGGCCCAGACCGACGGCGCGAAGGCGCTGGCGCGGCGGGCGAGGCGGGGGCCGGGGGCGACCGCGGCCGGAGCGGCGATCGCGGACTGGGTGGCGCTCATCGGCTCGGTCCTTCGGTCAGCTCGATCTCGAGCCGCTTGTTCGCCTTCCCCTTGGAGCGGGTGCCGACGACGCGGAGGCCGCCGACCTCGCGCGTATTGGCGACGTGGGTGCCGCCGTCGGCCTGGAGGTCGAGGCCGACGATCTCGACCGTGCGGATTTCCTCGATCCCCGCCGGCAGCAGGTTGACCTTGGTCCGGATAAGGTCGGGGATCCGGAACGCCGCCTCCCGCGGCAGGAGGCGGACGCGCACGTCGTGGCCCGCGGCGATCTCGTCGTTGGCGCGGCGCTCGATCGCGGCGACCCGCTCGGGGGTGAAGTCGGCGCTCGCCATCTCGAAGTCCATCCGCGCTCGATCGGGCCCCATGTTGCCGCCGGTGACCAAGGCGCCGTAGTCGCGAAAGACGACGCCGCAGAGGACGTGGAGGGCGGTGTGGGTCCGCATCAGCCGGTGGCGGGTCTCCCAGTCGAGCTCGCCGCTGATCGGGTCGCCAGGGACGGGGAGGTCGGCCGGATCGTCGGCGGCGAGGAGGTGCCAGAGCGCGCCGTCCTCGCGGCGGAGACCGACGACGCCCCAAGTCCAACCATCGCGGGAGCGAGCGAGGACGCCGCTGTCGGCTGGCTGACCGCCGCCACCGGGATAGAAGGCCGTGCGGTCGAGGACGACGCCCGAGGTCGTCGGATCGACGGCGACGACGGCGGCACCGAACTGCCGCAGGTAGGCGTCGCGGAGGCAGAGGAGGTCGGTCGGGGGCGTGGTTGATTGCGACGGCGGCTCGGACATGGGCGCGGTCACTCCAAGGCAGGCGGCGGGGGACCGGAGGGGAGGAGCGAAACGGCAGCGCTGGTCCGCGGAGCCGATGATAGGGAGAGGCAGGTCGGCCGTCAAACGGTTTACCGAGGCCGCCGTGAGGACCCGGTCCGGAAGCGGCGGCGGGCGGGCGGCGTGGGGCCGCGACCACGAATCGTGAGCTCCCGAAGGAGCGCGGTAGCGTTGCCACCGCTTGCGCCGGGGGAGGAGGATTGGTATGCTCAGAGTGTACGTACACAGCAGCGGTGATGGCTGGTCGCCGTCACTCCGCGCCGCGGCTGGGGACTGAGGACGAGCGGGGGCGGCAGGATGGGGGAGGGATCGGCGCCGGCGGTGGGCGGACGGGAGCTCTCGGAAACCCGGAGTGAGGGGGGAGCGGCGCCAGCGGGCGGGGTTGTCGGGCTCTACGCGGCGCGCGGACTGGAGCGGGGGGTCGATCTCCGCCAGATCACCGCCGCGCGGCGGGCGGTGGTCGAGGGAGGGTCCGCCTGGCCCGCGATCGGCGCGCCGCCGGCGCCGGTCGGCCGTCCCCGGCCGCTGCCGGGCGGGCGGGGGACGGCCGGACACCGCGCGGCGGCCCGGGCGGCGCGGGGT
>JBBSNJ010000854.1:0-1836 GCA_038232775.1 Thermomicrobiales bacterium | reverse complement strand
GCCTCCGCAGCGCCGACGACCAGCCGGCCGTCTACGTCGTCGCCACCCTCGGCGAACGGGTCGACGAGGCCGAGACCGCGCCCCCCGCGCCGGTTCCGCCCACGGCCGCCACCGCGCCCACTCCGGCCCCCGCCGCCGCCGCCGCTCCCGCCGCGGCCGAACCGACCCCGGCCGACTCCGCCGACTCCGCCGACTCCGCCGACTCCGCCGACTCCGCCGCACCGCCCGCCGCCGCGGAGCCGACCCCCGCCCCCGCCCCGACCTCGGCCCCGGCCGCCGGTTCCGCCGGCGACGCCGACGGCGATGGTCTCAGCGACGACCAGGAGGCGGGGATCGGCACCGACCCGTTCAACCCCGACTCCGACGGCGACAACCTCGCCGACGGCGACGAGATCAACGCCGCCGGCACCGACCCCTTCAACCCCGACACCGACGGCGACGGCCTGGCCGACGGCGACGAGGGGAACTACGGCTCCAGCCCGCTCTCCTCCGATGCCGACGGCGACGGCCTGGTCGACGGCGACGAGATCTTCACCTACGGCACCGGCCCCCAAACCTTCGACACCGACGGCGACGGCGTCCCCGACGGCGAGGAGGTCCTGATCTACAGCACCGATCCGCTCGATCCAAACAGCCGGCCGTGACGCCGGTCGATGCCTTCGACCCCCCCCACCGCCCGACCGAGCGCCCCCCCCCGCCGCTCGCGCCCCCCAGCCGGCCCGCGACCCACGAGGCGGCGCGGGCGCGGCCGGGACCGACACCGGGACCGGGAGTCCAAACCCCGCTCGCCCCGCCCGTGCCTGGCTGGGTCTCGCCCTCGTGGCCGGGGCCGGGGTCGCCTTCGGGCTCCAGAACGTCTTGGCCAAGGTCGCCTACGACCACGAGGTCGACGTCCCGACCGTCCTCGCCGTCCGCTTCGGGGTCGCCGCCGCCGCCCTCCTCGCCGTCCAGGCGGTCCGCGCCCGGCGCTCCCGGACCGAGGGCGGAACCGGGAGCGGCCCGAGTCCGACCCGCCGCCGGCTCGCCTTCGCCGGCCTCGGCCTCCTGTTCGTCGGCAGCGCCCTCTTCGCCTACCTGGCGCTCGCCCGCCTCCCCGCCAGCACCACGACGCTGCTGATCTACGCTTATCCGGCCCTGGTCGTCCTCTGGTCGCGCCTCCTCTTCCGCGAGGCGATCACCGGCCGCCGACTCGCCGCGCTCGGTCTCGCCCTCGGCGGCTGCGCCGTGATGGTCGCCCCGTGGTCCGACCCCGGCGCTGCCGGGGCCGACGGGGCAGTCGGCCTCGACTGGGTCGGCGTCGCCTGGGCCGCCGGCTCGGCCCTCAGCAACTCCTGGTACGCGACGCTCGCCGGCCCGATCGGCCGCGGCTTCCCGGGCCGCACCGTCGCCGCCGGCAGCCTCCCCGTCACCGCCCTCTGCTTCGGCCTCGGGCTCGCCCTCGTCGGCGGCCCGTCCCGGGCGATCGACCCGACGGGGTGGTTGATCTGCCTCCTGATCGGGCTCCTCGCCGGCCTCTCGATCACCGCCTTCCTCGCCGGCGTCCCCCTGATCGGCCCCAGCCGGGCCGCGATCGTCGCCACCAGCGAACCGGCCGCCGCCCTCCTCCTCGGTGCCCTCCTCCTCGGCGAGCAGCTCACGGCGGCGACCCTGCTCGGCGGCCTCGCCATCGCCGCCGCGATCGCCCTGATCGCCACCGGTCCGCGCCTCGCCCCCCCGCCGCCGCGCTGGTCCCCGCGCGCGTCGGAGTCCAGCTGACGCGGCTTCCCCGCTCCCCAGGACGGAGCAAGCGGTGGAGCACGACCCCGCACCTCGCGACGCGCTCCCGGCGCCGGCGTC
>JBBSNJ010000853.1:0-1837 GCA_038232775.1 Thermomicrobiales bacterium | reverse complement strand
TTCCAGATCAGCGCGTGCTCCCGCCCTCCACCCCCCACCACCAAGACGTTCAGACCCATTGTCTCCCCCTCTGCTCCGCCCGGCCGCCGGCCCGCCAAGCTCACGTCCTGGGCCGCCGCCTGCCTCACGCCCATTGTAGAAGCCCGCCGTCTCGTCATCCGCGAAGTTCTGCCGAAATCGTCGCGACCCTCCGGTTATCCAGCGTGCCGCGACTGCTGCCGCCCGCTCTACCCCGCTATACTTAGGGGCAGCGTTTGTCGTCCGTGGCGCACCACCAAGGAGCCCAACTGTGATCGATCTCCAGGCCGCCGACACCCGCGTCTTCCTGTTCTACAGCTCCGACAGCAAATCCGATCCCGGCAGCGCGATGGACGCGGTCAACCAGTGGTTGAGCAAGGACCGCTCGGCTGGTCCCTACGCCAATCTCCGGGTCCAAGACATCTCGGTCTCCGCCGACGGCAGCGGCGGCATCTACACGACGATCGTCTGCAGCCTCGGCCGTGCTCAGTCCGGCAACGGCACCGTTACCTCCGAACCGGCCGCGACCACGACCACGACCGCCGCCGAGCCAACCCTCATCGCCCAGTAGCGCGAGCCGCGAATCGGACCTTCACTCCAACTCCAAGCAGGGGCAGCTGGCCGATCACGCGCCGCAACGCCCGGGCGCTGATCGCCGGATCGCCGGCAGACGCTCTCCAACCAGATGCGGGAGCCCATAACCGGGCCGCGTGAACTAGTCTCTCCTCCGCGAGCCTCTTGCGTAAAGGCTCGCGGAGGACGGGCGAAGGTGGACCATCGTCGCGATGAACCTCCCCGTCGCCGAGCCGTGCCAGAGCGGGACGGTCCTTCAGCACGCCGGCGCTTCCGCCGCGGCTGAGGTTCCTACCCCTGGCACCGGCGGGTCGAACCGTCCCCGTGTTCTTCTCCTGATCGGCGCCGCCAGCTACCGCACGGGCGCTTTTCTTGCAGCGGCCGAGCGTTTGGCGATCGACGTCGTCCGGGGCCTCGATCTCCCCCAGCCTCTCGCCGACTACTGGGGCGTCCCGCTCGCGCTCGACTTTGGCGATCCCGAGCGGTCGGCCGAGCGAGTCGTCGAGGTCGCCAGGCGGGAGCCGCTCGCGGCCGTCCTCGCCCTCGACGACGCCGCCACCCTCCTCGCCGCCCGCGCCTGCGCTCGGCTCGGGCTCCCCCACAACGATCCCGGCGCCGCCCTCGCCGCCCGCGACAAGTTCGTGATGCGGGAGCGACTCGCCGCCGCCGGCGTCCCCGTCCCCGGCTACCGCCGCTGGTCGCTGTCCGCCGACCCCGCCGCCGTCGCCGTCAACTCCGACACGCCGTACCCCTGCCTCGTCAAGCCGCTCCGCCTCTCGGGCAGTCGCGGCGTCATCCGGACCGACGACCCGGCGCAGTTCGTCGCCGCTTGGCGGCGCACCGCCCGTCTGCTCCTGAGCGAAGGCGAAGACGCCGCCACCGGGGCTCTCCTCGTCGAGCGCTACCTCCCCGGCGTCGAGGTCGCGCTCGAGGGGCTCCTCAGCGAGGGCCGCCTCCGCACCCTCGCCCTCTTCGACAAGCCGGACCCGTTGGAGGGGCCGTTCTTCGAGGAGACGATCTATGTCACGCCTTCTCGCCTCCCCGCGGACGTCCAGGCCGCCGTCTCCCGCCGCACGGCCGAAGCCGCCGCCGCCCTCGGTCTGCGAGAAGGCCCGGTCCACGCCGAGCTGCGGATCAATGCCGACGGCGTCTGGCCGATCGAGCTCGCCGGCCGCTCAATCGGGGGGCTCTGCTCGAGTGTGCTGGAGTTCGGCACCGGCGTCAGCCTCGAGGAGCTGATCCTGCG
>JBBSNJ010000852.1:0-1846 GCA_038232775.1 Thermomicrobiales bacterium | reverse complement strand
GCCCGCGGTGGCGCGCGCCGCGGGGGGGGTGGCGGCGGGGGGCCGGTGGCCGGCGGGGGGCGCGGCCCCCCCCCGGGACGAGGTTTCGCCGATCCCGATCTCGCCCCGGGTCCGGACGGGGCTAGTGGTCGCTGGGCTGGTCGCGCTGCTCTGGCTGCTCTGGTCGGCGCCGACGGTGCCGCGGCTGCTGCTGGGTGGGGGAGTGCTGGCGCTGGTCCTCTCGTTCCCGGTGCGGCTGTTGTCGCGGCGGATGCCGCGCCCGCTGGCGATCCTGCTGGTGGTCGCCGGGCTGCTGGTGGTGGCGGCGGTGGTGCTGCCGCTGCTGATCGTGACCGCGGTCGACCAACTGACCCAACTGGTGGGGGCGGTGCCGGGCTACGCGGCCGAGGCCGAGACCTGGCTGCGGGGGGTGCTGACCGAGGTCCAGCGGCGGGGGTGGATGGCCCAGGGACCGGACGACGTCTTCTCCCGCCTGCAGGAGGAGGCGATCGCGCGGGGGCAGACGGCGGCGCAGTGGCTGCTGGGCCAGGCGCTGGGGGCGGCGTCGGGAACGGTTGGGACGCTGTTCCAGCTCTTCGGCTTCCTGTTCGTGGCTGTCTATCTGCTGGCCGACTTCGGCCGGTTCAAGCGGGCCAGCCAGGGGCTGGTGGCGGCGCGGTACCGGGACGACGTCGCCATGCTCTGGCGGGCGCTGGATCAGTCGCTGTCGCGCTATCTGGGAGGGCTGCTGCTGTCGGTTACGATCCAGGGGGTGGCGGCCACGGTGGCGTTGACGCTGCTCGGGGTGCCCTACGCGCTGCTGCTCGGGCTGTGGATGTCGGTGACGGCGGTGCTGCCCTACGTCGGCGCCTTCCTGGGCGCGATCCCGGCGGTGGCGGCGGCGCTCTTCGTCTCGCCGCTGACGGCGGTGGGGGTGGCGTTGGTCTATCTGGCGATCAACCAGTTCGAAGGGAATCTGCTTACGCCCCGGATCCAGGGGGACGCGGTCCGGGTCCACCCGCTGCTGATCTTCCTGGCGGTGGTGGCCGGCGGCCAGGTGGCCGGGCTGCTGGGCGCGGCGCTGGCGGTGCCGGCGCTGGCGATCGGGCGGGTGATGGTCGATTTCTTCGGCGAGCGGCTCTACGTGCGGCGGGGGGAGATGGTCGGCGCGGGAAGCGGCGGCCGGGCGCTCGGGCCTGGGACCGCGGTGGGAGATGATCCGGAACGGGGGGTGCGCGCGGACCCAGGGCGGTCGTCGCCGGGCTAGCCGGGCATTGCGGCGGGTCGGGTCGGGTCGGCGATGGGGCAGCCTTCGGCGGTGGAGAGGGAGCGACGGCGGTGGGAGTGAGCGAGTTCTGGTTGCGGACGAGCGGGACGTGGCTGAACGCAGGGACGGTGCTGCTCGGGACGCTGGTCGGGCTGGCGCTGGCGGGGCGGCTGCCGGAGCGGATGCGGCGGATCATGATCCAGGGGGTCGGGCTGGTGACGCTGGTGATCGGGTTCGACATGGCGCGGGCGCTCGACGACACCGGGGCGGGTCGGGTCGGGGGGGTCGTGCTGGGGTTGCTGGCGACGGTCGGCGGCGGGCTGCTCGGCGAGTGGTGGCGGCTGGGGGCGCGGCTGGAAGGACTGGGGGAGCGGCTCAAGGCGCGCTTCGGCGGGGGCGGCGGCTTCACCGAAGGGTTCGTCGCCGCCAGCCTGCTCTTCTGCGTCGGGCCGCTGACCTTGATCGGCAGCCTGAACAACGGGCTGACCGGGGACAACACGCTGCTCGGCGTGAAATCAACGCTCGACGGCCTGTCGGCGGTGGCGCTGACGGGGGCCTACGGGATCGGGGTCGGCTTCTCGCTGCCGGTGATCCTGCTCT
>JBBSNJ010000851.1:0-1853 GCA_038232775.1 Thermomicrobiales bacterium | reverse complement strand
TGGCGCCGTAGCGGGTGTAGAGGAGGGCTTGCTCGGCGAGCTCGTGGGCGAGGAGGAGGGTGTCGAGCCGGCAGAGGAGGCCGTCGGGGGCGGTGAGGGCGGCCGACACCGCGGACCACTGGGGGTCGGTGATGGGTCGGTCGGGGCCGGGGCGGAGGGCGGGGAGGGGGGCGATGGTGTCGTCGAGGAGGCGGAGGAGGTGGCGGCGGAGGGCTTCGGCCAGGGGGCGCTCGCTGGCGGTGGTCCGGGTGTAGAGGAAGAGGAGGGTGGCGTAGAGACCGTGCTCCTGGAGGACGCCCATCGTCCTGGTGGTGAGGCGGTCGAGGGCTTTGGCCTGGTCCTCGGTGCCGCGACTGGAATCGACGATGGCCTGGCCGGCGATGGCGGCGGCGCGATCGAGATTGAGGATGGTCATGGCTACACCTTGTACTCCCAGACGGCTTCGGTGCGGAGGCGGCCGAAGCCGCGGGTGCCCATGCCGCCGACGCCGAGCAGTTTGGCGAGGTAGAGGCCGGCGAGGGCGACATCGAGGGGGGAGGTGTTAGGAGCGTTGGTTGGATTGGGAATCCCACCGCGGAAGTCGTCCTCGACGAGATCGGCGTAGAGCCAGGTGGCGCGGGGGATGGCCTCGTAGGTGAAGAGGGCGCCCGAGAGCGCGGCGCGGGTGCGGGGGTCGATGCGGACGGACGTGCGGACCTCGAGATTGTCGTTGACGAGGCGGGCGAAGAGCTTGTCGGAGACGAGCGCGAGGCGGTCGGTGACGGCGGCCAGGGGAGAGACGGGAGTCGGGGGAGAGACGGAGGCGCCGGCGCGGGCGGGGAGGAGGAGCCAGCCGAGGCTGATGGTGGAGTCGTCCCACGGGAAGGTGAGGTCGGCGTGCGGGGTGGTGTCGAGGTCGGCGTGCGGAATAGCGTCGGGGTCGGTGGGGGCGACGGAAGAGGTGAAGCCGGCGTCGGCGAGGCGGTTGTGGGAGGTGACCCAGAGGGGGCCGGCGGCGGACCAGACCGGGAAGAAGAGGATTTGGGCGTCGAAGAGGTTGACGGTGCCGGCGACGGAGGCGGCTTCGGTGCCGTCCTGGGCGAGTCGAACGTGGCCGAAGGTGTAGCAGACGGGGCAGTTGGGCTTGCCGCACTGGTTGCCGTTGTGGTCGGGGCACTTTCCTTGAGTGAACTGGTAGGCAGCGTAGGCGCGGGCAACGCCGCTGAGGGTGGTGCCGGGGATCTTGGGGAGCTTGGTGCCCGGTTCGCGGGCGATGGAGAGGTCGACGCGGCCGAGGCGGAAGCCGCCGGTGCCGACGTGGACGGGGTCGAGCGCCAGCAGGAGGAGCCGGCGTTGCCTGGGGGTGCTCATCAGGATCTTCCTCCGCCCGCGGTTGGTGCGGCGCTGGGTGGCGGGCTGTCCCCGGTCAGGTCCGGGTAGAGCTCGACGGCGTCGGCCAGGAGGCCGGAGAGGGCGGCTTGCTGGAGCTGGCGACGCTCGGCGCGGCGGAGGCGGGGCCACCAGTCGGCGCCGAGCTGGGCGAGGGCGTCGGCGACGAAGCGGGGGAAGACGCTGGTGGGGGGGAGGGCGAGGGCGGCGGGACCGCGCGGCTCGCGCCAGGCGGTGCGTTTCGTCTCGATCAGGGTGAGGAGTTGCCGGACCTGAGTGGTGTCGATGGCATCGGTGTGGCTGGGAGGGAGGAGGCACCAGAGTTGCCGAAACTCAGGGAGTTGGTCGAGACAGTAGGGGCGCTGCTGGCGGTCGGGATCGTGGCGGCGGCCGTGCTCGTCGTAGGTGAGGGCGAGGCGGCGGCCGGGGGTGTCGAGGAACTCGACGTCGAAGCGGGAGGGGCGGACCTCGACGACGTCACCCGG
>JBBSNJ010000850.1:0-1874 GCA_038232775.1 Thermomicrobiales bacterium | reverse complement strand
GGGATTGTCGATCTGCTCGCCCTCACCGTTCGCGGCCGGGTCTTGGCGCGGCGCCTGGGCGCGGAAGGCGTCGATGCAGTTTGCCAGACCCTCGCGGGCACTGAAACACTCGGCGACGCTGTCGTATTCGCCTTCGCGCACGTCGGCCACCGCCGAGAAGGCGAAGCTGAGCGACGCCACCAGGGCCGCCAGCGCAAACCCGACTCGCCGCCCGACCGCCCTCCGCCGCGCGGCGCCATCCCGTTCGATTCCCTGCTGCCGCATCGTCCTGCTCCTTCACCCGTTTGCCAGCCGAAGCCCTACCAGGCCTGGGGCTCCCCAACCACCGCGCTCCTACCCCGCGCGGATCGAGGTCGAGTCTAGCGGCTCGCCGCCCCGAGCGAAAGCCCTTCGACCAGTCGACCTGGCGCGCTTCCACACGGCGACTGCCCTCCCCCCTTCCGGCATCGCTTGGGGTAGATCCCATTCCCCGCTCCCGTTCGCCGGGAGCCGGGGGCGCCAGATCCATCCTTCAACCGACAGTGGAGGAACTCGACCGAAGGCACCTCTCGCGCCAGGCGGCGAGCAGCGCGACGTCGTGGGCGAACGCCATCTCCGGCAACGCCGCCGGGGAGAACCAGCCGACCGCCTCCAAGTCGTCGGCCGCCGCCGCCTCTCCCTCCGCCCGCGCCGCGGCGTAGACGGCGACGACCACCGTCTCCCCCGGCGCCGAGATCAACCCCAACAGCGGCCCGACCTCGATCGCCAGCCCGACCTCTTCGCGCACCTCCCGCACCGCCGCCGCCTCGACCGCCTCGCCCCGCTCGACAAACCCGGCCGGCAACGCCCACCTCCCCGGCTCCCGCGTCCCCGGCCCCCGCTTCCCGAGCAGCACCCGGCCGTCCCGCTCGATCAGGACCGCGACCGCCAGCTTCGGGTCGAGGTAGGTGACCGCACCGCAGCGCCGGCAGACCGGCCGCGACCGGCCCTCCACCATCCGATCTTCCGTCTCCCCACCGCAGCGCTGGCAAAAGAAGGTCATTGGGGCGGACCGCCGCCGCCGGCGATCTCCGGCGAAGAGGGCATCGAGGTCGATCCTCACCCCGGCCAGGGCGATCGGCTCGATCGTACCGCCCTTCAGCACCGCCCGACCGTGGCTCCCGTCCGCCCCCCGCCGCCAGACCGTCAGCGTCCGCTCATAGGGGTGCAAGCGCCAGACTTCAATGTCGCCGCGTCGCTGGTCCTCGGGAAGCTTGCTCTCGACGTCATAGGCCCCGGTCGAGGGGGACCAGATCTCGACGACCAGCGCCATGGGCGTTCGGTACGCTTCGAGACTGTCCGGTCGAACCTCGATTCCGGCCACGTCCAACTCGGCGACGACGAAGAGATCTGGAACGTAGTAGCTGCGTTCCGCTCGACGCAGGCGACCAGTATTGATCCGGACCTCGAACGCGTCCTCGTCGATCTGCAGCAGCAACTGCCGAGCGAGGCGGCTGATGGCGCGACCGTGGGCAACGCTCACGCCGGGCTTCTCACGCAACCGTCCATCCCACAGCTCCCACGTCGCGTCCGAAGCGCCGAGCGCGATGCGCTCATACGCCTCGGCGGTGACCGCCGCTCCTTCCGCGCCAGCCAGCGGCCAAGTGCTCGCTTCGACCGCCATCGGTCTCACCTCCCGGCCTATCGGAGTCCGAGCGCCGTCCACGGGTTCGGCAGCGGCCCGAGCGGCACCTCGATCAGCGTCGGCTCGTCCGCCTTGATCGACTCCCGCAGCGCGGTCCCCAGCGCCTCCGGCGTCTCCGCCCGCCGCCCGACCACCCCGAACGCCTCGGCCAGCTTCAGGAAATCTGGGTTCTGGAGGTCGGAGGCGATCAGCCGGCCACCGAACTGCTCTT
>JBBSNJ010000849.1:0-1875 GCA_038232775.1 Thermomicrobiales bacterium | reverse complement strand
GCGGCGAAGACGCGCGGGTTGCGGCCGATCAGGATCCGCAGGCGTTCGAGCTGGTATGGGTCGGCGCCGACGACGTGGCGCGACGTGGCCCGCAGTTCCTGGACGTAGAGGCCGCCGCCCGGTCCTTCTCCCAGTCCTTCGAGCCCCCCTTCCGTCCGCAGCCGGACGACGGCGCGGAGGAAGGTCGATTCGTGGGCGCCGTGGTGGGTGAGCAGCGGCGGGTCGGGGCAGGCGACCGGCGTCACGACCATCTCGGCGATGCGCAGAGCATCCCCGGTCGACGGCAGCCGGTCAGCGTTCGATACCATTCCCCGCCCCCCTTCTTCGCCTCGACTGATCGCGCTGGGATCGACGGGCTCATCGCCGTGGCGCTCGCGCGGCACCACCGGCGTCATGGTGCGGCCGCGGCGGCGCGTGGTCAATCGGCGGCGGCCGGGTAGCGCGGCCAAGTGGGTGGACAGCGCGGCCGGGACGCGGCAAGATCGCGCCGCCCCGTCCGCCCTGTCCGCCTCGGATTGGCGGCGGTCCGGGAGCGCGGTCGGTGGCGGGAAGAGCGCGGAGGAGCGGCGATGGACCTACCGGGGTGGGGAGAGGCGGAGCGTGGACGCCTCGACGCGATCCGCGACGAGCTGGCCGGGGTCAGCACGGCGACCGCCTGCCAACTGCTGATCACGCTCGGCTGGCGGAACGCGACGATGGTCGGCCTGAGCCCGCTGCGCCCAATGGGGCTCGGCCGGCGGCTGGTCGGCCGGGCGCGGACCTGCCGCTACCTGCCGCGGCGGGGGGCGGAGGGGCCGCCCGACCGCGAGGCGCGGCGCCGCTCGGCGGAGATCGTCGCCATCGAGGCTTTGGCCGAGGGGGACGTCTTCTGCGTCGATGCCGGGGGGGTGACGACGGCGGGGATCATCGGCGACATCCTGGCCACCCGGATCGCGGCGCGGGGGGCGGTCGCGGCCGTGATCCACGGCGCGGTGCGGGACGCCCCCTACATCGCCGAGGTCGGGCTGCCCGTCTTCGCGGCGACGACCCACCCGTCCCACAGCGGGCGGGACCTGGTCGCGGTCGACCACGACCGGCCGATCAACATGGGCGGCGCCCACGTGCTGCCGGGGGACGTGATCCTGGCCGACGACGAGGCGGTCCTGGCGATGCCGCTCGACCTGGCGGAGTACGTCGCCGACCACGGCGCCCAGAAGGAGCACCTGGAGCTCTGGATCCGGGAGCGGATCGCCGGCGGCGGCTCGGTCCACGAGTTCTATCCGCCGTCGCCGGCGGCGGCGGCCGAGTACGAGCGGGAGACCGGACGGCGGGTGGAGCAGCCCGCGGCCGTGCCCGCCGGGCGGGCCGCCCCGACGCCCCCGGCGCCGCCGCCGACCGGCGACTGTGGCGGGGGGTGAGCCGGAATCCCGGTGATGCGTTGGCAACCGGCTGTCGTGGCGCGTCCATCGTGGTGCCTCTGGTAGGGGCGGCGGTCCTGCCTCGATGCGCCAGTGACCCGTCCTCCCCTCTCCCGCGCCCGGGTCAGGGGCTCGGGGCCGGGGGTGAGGGCGTCTCACGAGGGTGCGGCTCGCTCTCCGACGCGTGGAAGCGATCACCCGACTTTGGCAGCAATCGGCCATTCGTGGCGGTCGCGGCCCAACCGGAGGGTGAGCACGCGATGCCAGGCCCGAGCAGCCGGGAGCAGTCTCTGTGAAAAATTGCACAATTTTGACGACCTCAGCCTCGGTGCGTATAGTGCGATCGCGACTGGCCCGACGCGACGCGGCGACGGTGGCCAGTACGCGAAATATGCCGGCGGTGGGCGGGAAGCGGCCGTTTGAGCGACCGCGCGCGGTCGAACTCCGGCCCCCGAATCCACCTCCTCGTTCCTCGCCG
>JBBSNJ010000848.1:0-1877 GCA_038232775.1 Thermomicrobiales bacterium | reverse complement strand
GTTCCTATCTGATCGACGGCAAGACGATGACCGGCTTCGCCAACGTCGAGGAGGACTTCGCCGACGCCGTCGTCGGCCAGCAGGTGATGCCTTGGCGGATCCAGGACGTCGCCAAGGAGCGGGGAGCCAACTACATCCAGGGCGGCCGCTTCAAGCCGTTCGCCGTCCGCGACGGCCGCCTGATCACCGGCCAGCAGCAATTCTCCGGCGCCGTCACGGCCAAACTCGTGATCGAGGCGCTCGGGACGTAGCCTCAGTCGCCGGTCGCCGGTCGCAAGTCGCCAGTCGCCAGTCGCCAGTCGCCAGAGAGTTGACGGTCAACGGCGCGGGGAGACGGAAGCCTGGACATTGGGTTAGCACGAGCAACCAACGATCGGCGAGTGTCACCTGGCGACTGAGGACTGACGACTGATACGGAGTCCGGTTGAACGGTGGCGCTTTCGCAACCGAAGGCTCCCCTCTCCTGCCGCAGCGGGAGAGGGGCTGGGGGGTGAGGGCGTCTCTCCGACGAACACCACTGACCACCCGGATTCCGTATGACGACTGAAAGGGAGCTCCTCTATGCGCATAGGCATCATCGGTTCGGGCAACATCGGCGCCAACGCCGGGCGCCAGTTCGCCCGGGTGGGACACGACGTCCTGTTCAGCTTCTCCCGCGATCAGGCCAAGCTCGAGGCGCTGGCGGCTGAAGTCGGCCCGACCGGCCGTGCCGGTACCCCGGCCGAGGCGGCGGCCTTCGGCGACGTCGTCCTGCTCGCCGTCCCCTGGGCCGCGATCGACGCGGCGCTGACCGCGGTCGGCTCCCTCGCCGGCACGATCGTGATCGACGCCACCAACCAATTCGCGGCGGGTGGGTTCGTCTCGCTGCCGGCGGGGGTCGGCCCCACCCAGATGAACCTGGCACGCCTGCCGGGGGGGCGCCCGGTCAAGGCGTTCAACACCCTGACCGCCGGTTTCCAGGCCGCTGCCGCCGGCCGCTCCGGCGACGCGCGGGCGGCGATGTTCCTCGCCGGCGAGGACGCGGCGGCGAAGGAGGTCGTGGCCGGGCTGATCGAGCAGATCGGCTTCGCCCCGGTCGATGTCGGCGGCTGGGGCGAGGTCTGGATCATGGAGGCGCCGCGCCGTCCCGGCTCGGTCTACGGCGAGGAGTACCGGCCGGAGGCCGCCAGCCGGATCGCGGCGGCGGTGGGGACCGACCCAGCCGAGGCATCCCGCCGCGCCGACGAGCTCAAGGTCGCCGGCCCGGCCTGACCAGACCCGCGGCCGATGGCGACCGCTCTCCCCAGGGGAACGAACCGTTCCGACGCCGGACCGACCACGCGCCGCTCCTCGGCTCGGCCCGAGGCGGTGGCCGCCGGGCTGGTCCACGCTTGCGAGCGGATCGGAGGTCAAGAACGTTCTAGACGCGCCCGATCGCCCGCCCCACAATTGGTCCAACAGGCACGCGCTGGGGGCGTGCCGGCGATGGTCGCGGTCGGAGGAGCGCGCAAGAGTGATGGTGGACCAGAGGCACCGATACCCCGAGGTCGGGGCCTGGGCGCACCCCGACGTCCGGTTGGAGCGGTACCGGCACGCGCCGGGTCCGAGCGCCCCAATCCCGAAGCACGCCCACGACGACTACCAGTTCGGGCTCAGCCTCGACGCCGGCGGGGAGTACCACTACCGGGGCACCCGGCACCCGATCCCCCCCGGCGCCCTCCGCTTGATCCAACCGGGGGAGGTCCACGCCAGCCAGGATTTCGGCGGCCCGGCGCCGGCGACCACCCACCTCCTCTACGTCCCGCCGGCGCGCCTGCGGCAGGTCACCGCCGCCGTCGCCGGCCGCCCCGTCGCCGAGCCGGTCTTCCCCCATCCCGTCGCGCTCGACCCGGAGCTGG
>JBBSNJ010000847.1:0-1880 GCA_038232775.1 Thermomicrobiales bacterium | reverse complement strand
GTTCGAGGACGGCGAACAGCCAGGCCTCCGCCGTCTCGTCGGGGGCGACCTCGAAGCCCCGCCAGAGGCCGGGCGGGAGGGTGACGAAGTCCCAGGGGTCGAGGGTCGCCCCGCCGTCGGCCTTGGCCGGGTCGGGATCGGCGCCCCAAGAGAAGCGCCAGCGTCCGCTGAGGATGAGGAACGATTCGACGTAGTCGTGGGTGTGGTAGGCGGGACCGTTGCCCGGCTTCGCCTTGACCATCCCGATCTGGAAGCCGTGGGGGGCGGCGACGATCGGCTCGAACTCCGGGTTCTCGCTCGCGGTGTCGCCGATCAGGGCGTAGTTCATCCGGCGGTGGCCCGGCAGGATGCTGTCGATGAACATCAGGGGGATGCCGTGGCGCTGGACATCGGCGAAGCGGACGATCCGCCCCGCCATCGGATCATCGGTGCCCGTCCCGTCGGCGGTTTTGGCGCGATCCATCGGTCTCCCTCCCCGCCGACGCTCTCGCTGGCCGGCGGTCCGGGCGCGGCCGGGGTGGCGCAGATATAGGGCGCGCCGTCCGCGTTGTCAAACCAAGTGGAGCCGACGACCCGGCGCGACCGCGACCGCGGGCCGATTGACAGGGACGGGACGCCCCGTACAATCGCCGCCGATGATCGTCCGGGGGGCGCCGCGGGAGGCGCCGGGAGGGCCGCCGGGGTGGACGAGGAGACAGCCGAGACGACGCGCCCAAGTCGGGAGATCGCGCTCCATCGCCAGGGGTCGATCGACCGCATCCTGGCCGGCGGCGGCGAGCGGCGGCAGAGCCTGCGGGGTTTCGACGACCGCTACGTCGACATCGTCGACTACATCATCCGCTGCACCCACGCCATCTGGGACGAGCTGGGCGTGGGGAACATCTACACCCACTACGGCCACAACACGGTCGTCCACGCCGGGTACGACGAGACCTACGGCCGCGACGCCGTCGTCGCCAGCACGCTCCAAGCGCTGGCCGCCTTCCCCGACCGGACGCTCTACGGCGACGAGGTGATCTGGAGCGGCGACGACGAGGCCGGATTCTACACCTCCCACCGCCTGACCATCGTCGGCCACAACACGGGCTACAGTAGCTATGGCCCCCCGACGGGGAGGCGGGTCGAGTGGGGCGTCATCGCCCTCTGCTTCGTGCGCGAGAACCGGGTGCTCGAGGAGTGGCTGGTGCGCGACGAGGTCGCCGTCATCCGCCAGCTGGGGTTCGACCCGAACGCGATCGCCGTGCGCTACCTACAGGCGAACCCGGCAGAGTGGGCGCGCGTCGTGGCGCGCGGCAAGGTCGAGCGGGGCGTCGGACAGGCGCTGCCGCCGTCCCTCCCCGAGGGCTGGACCGAGCGCCCCGGCGACGGCTTCGACGTCGAGGCGTTCGTGCGGCGCAGCTACCACGACGTCTGGAACCGACGGCTGCTGAACACCGTCCGCGAGACCCACGCCGAGAACCACCAGCTCCGCGCCTCCGGCGGCCGCCGTCTCGACGGGCGGCTCGACTACGCCGCCTTCGTGTTGGCGATGCTGGCGGCCTTCCCCGACGGGAAGATCACCGTCGACCATCTCGACTGGATGGGGAACGAGCGGGACGGCTACCGCGTCGCCACCCGCTGGACGTTCGCCGGCACCCACCGGGGGCCGGGAGAGTGGGGGGAGCCGACGGGGGCCCAGGTGCGGGTGCTGGGCCTGTCGCACCACCGGGTCGAAGGCGGCCGGTTCGTGGCGGAGTGGACGCTGTCCGACGAGTTCGGTCTGCTCAAGCAGCTCTGGGCGGCGCGGCTCTCGCGCGCGGGGGACACCCCCGGCGCCGCGGCACCTGAACCACCCGCGCCCCGCCGCGGGTCGACGGCCAAGAGCGCCCCCCGGCGACGAC
>JBBSNJ010000846.1:0-1882 GCA_038232775.1 Thermomicrobiales bacterium | reverse complement strand
GCGTCGTCTTCCCCGCCCCGCTCGGCCCGACCAAGGCCACCGTCTCCCCCGGCTCGACCGCCAAGGAGATGCCGGCGAAGACCCAGGGCGCGTCCGGCTCGGCGCTCGGCGTCGTCCCTGGCTCCCCCGCGTACCGGAACCACACCTCGCGGAACTCGACGCGGCCCCGCACCGGTTTCGGCAGCGGGCGGGCTCCCGGCGCGTCCGCCACGTCGGGCGCCGCGTCGAGCAGCTCGAAGAGGCGGACCGCCGCCCCGCTCGCCTGCCGCAGTTGGGCGTACTCCCCGCTCAGCCCGCCGAGGGCGCCGACCGCCATCAGCAGGTAGAGGAGCGACGAGACGAGCTCGCCGGTCGTCAGCCGGCCGCTGGCGACCAACCGCACCCCGAAGACGAGCACCCCGGTCAGCGCCAGGTAGCCGAGGAACCCGATCGTCGGCCCGAAGACGGCGTTCAAGCGCACCCGCCGCAGCGCGGCCGCGAACCCCTCCCCCACGTTCCGCTCGTAGCGCCCGATCTCGTGCTCCTCGCGGGCGAACGCCTTGACCGCCCGCACTCCCCCGAGCGTCTCCTCCAGCACGCTGGTCGCTTCTCCCAGCGCCGCCTGCTCCCGCGTCGTCAGGGCTTGCAGCCGCCGGCCGAACGCGAGCCCGATTCCCACGATCGGCGGTACCACCGCCAGCACCGCCGCCAGCAAGCGCCAGTCGGTGGCCACCACCAAAGCGACTGCCCCGACCAGGATCACGAGCTGCTGCGCCGCCCCGAGCAACTCGGTCGTCAAGGCGCCCCGGATCGTCGTCACGTCGTTGCTCAGGCGGGAGACGAGATCGCCCACCCGCCGGGCGTCGAAGAAGCCGACCGAAAGACCCTGCAGGTGACGGTAGAGGCGGCGCCGGAGATCGGCCACCAACCGCTCCCCGGCCGACGCCAGCAGGAATCCCTGGGCCACCCCGAACACCGCCTGGGCGACGAAGGCGGCGACCAGCAGCGGCCCGATCCGACCAACCCCGACGCTCGCCGCCGCACCGCCGCCGACCAGGCCGTCGACCAGGTCGCGGACCAGCCAGGGCAAGACCAGGCCGAGACCGCTGCTCGCCAGCAGGCAGACGCCGCCGGCGACGATCACCCGCCAGTACGGCCGGGCCAACCCGAGCATACGGCGCAGCACCGCCCGCTCGACCGGCCGCCCCCGCTCCTCCTGCTCCGCCGCCATCAGTCCCCGCCCTCAGCCGTTCGCGAGGCACCACCGCCGGCCCTTCCACGGCCAACGTTCGAGCAGCGCCAGAGGATACGCCGTGCCCCACCGCCCGCCGGGGTCGCCGCGGCGGCGGTCGGTGGTGCCGGCGACCAGGTCGAGTCCCCGGCCGGGAGGGGCGACCGCCGGCTCGGCCGCGCCGATCATCGGCTTTGCGGAAGCGCCCATCGGCGACACCCCGCCGTCCAAGGCGGGAGACAACCTCCCCGCGGCTGCCCGTGCTCGCGGATGATCGCTCGCGGCGTCGAGTCATCCATCGCTCGACCTCATCTCGCACCGGCGCGATGCCGTGCCGACCAGCCGCGCCACCGGTAGACCCCGCTATACTTTCGGGCGCGCGGGGGCGCTGTCGTCCGTGCATGCTCGTCGCCTAGGCGGAGGATCCGCCCCAGGTCCGCCGCGAACGCCGCCGTTCGCCATTGCTTGAATGCGGTCGCTGGAATGGGCAATCGACCGCCGCCCGTGCCTCGGCGACGACAACCGTGCGGTCCACCGGAGGCCGACGATCGATGGAGCGCAAACTCCGGCTACGACGCGAAGCCGAGGTGCGGCGGGCGCGGGGGCGCGGTCGGGCCACCGCGGATGGTCCCCTGGTCGCGCGCGTCCTGCCGAACGGGTCGCGGCCCCCCG
>JBBSNJ010000845.1:0-1883 GCA_038232775.1 Thermomicrobiales bacterium | reverse complement strand
CGATGTTCCCCCACACCGGCACCTGGACCCTCAACGAGTTCGTCCTCGCCGCCGGCGACGCCACCTCCGACAACCTCCCCCCCCGCGTCAGCCCGATCCAGTACTCCTGGCGCTCCCCGCTGCTCGAGGTCCAGGAGCAAATCCTCGGCGTGCTGGCCAATAACGCCAAGCAGGCCGCCGGCGCCACCGGCTGCGAGCCCTGGCTCCAGTGGGTGACCAAGACCCGCGTCGGGCTCGCCAACACCGCCCTCGCCGACCTCACCTACCGCAACCTCGAGCTGGTCGGCGCCCCGCGCTACGACGAGGCGGCGCTCGAGTTCGGCCGGGAGGTGCAGCGCACCCTCGACCTCGAGCCGATGGCCGACCCTTTCCCAGACGCCTACGCCCGCCTCACCCCGCCCCAGGAGTTCGAGGCCGCGACCCGCGCCCTCCTCCCCGACTGGCAGCGCAACTTCACCTCCGACGACTACGTCGAGTACACCTGGCACGCGCCGACCGTCCGCCTCTACACCGGCCGCCCGATGCTCCGCCCGCCGCACCCCGGCTACGACTACCCGGCCTGGGCCTACAACGCCCTCGGCGGCCGGCCCGAGATCGTCGACCCGGGGCTGTTCGTCGCCGGCAAGACGATCGCCGCCACCATCCTCGACCTCTGCACCCAACCCGAGTCGCTGGCCGCCGCCCGCGCCGAGTTCGAGCGCCGCACCGGCGGCGGCGTCGGCGGCGACGCCTGGGTCGCCCCCCTCCTCCCCGCCGACTTCGCCCCCCCAATCGACCTCCGCTGGCCCGAGTACGTCACCACCCCCCGCGGCGAAGAGTGGTGGTTGCCGACCCCGAACCCCGCCGCCCGCCAACCCCTCGCCTGATCCCGGCGTCGGCCCCCGTCGGTCACCGGTCCTCTCTCCCGCCCCATCCCGGTCCCAGCCCGATCCAGCCGGCACCGGTGGGGCCGTTTTCGTTGCTGGGGGGCACCTATCGGACCGGTCCCGCGGACGCCGCACCCCACGTCCCCCAGCCGCCGCGGAACCCCGACCCGCGCGCCGATGCTACGATGCCTCAGCCTCGCCAACCACGGCGGCGAGCAGCGGCGGGGAACCGAGCTAGGAATGCTGATGGCGACGACCGCAACGGCCCTGATGACGGCCGAGGATTTGGCCAAGATTCCGGACGACGGCTACCAGTACGAGCTGGTACGGGGGGTGTTGCGCAAGATGTCTCCCACCAGTTTCCGACCCAGCAACATCGCGGCCCGGCTCATCGTCCGAATCGGAACATTCGTGGAAGACCACAACCTCGGCGAGGTCACCGGCGCCGACGGCGGCTACAAGCTCGAGCACGACCCCGACACCGTGCTCGCCCCCGACGTCGCCTTCGTCCGTGCCGACCGCGTCCCGCCGGCAGACGAACAGGACCGCTTCGCCTCGCTCGCCCCCGACCTGGTCGTCGAGGTCATGTCCCCCTCCGACCGGATGCGCGAGGTCGAGGAGAAGATCGACCTCTACCTCGAGAACGGCGTACCGCTCGCCTGGGTCTTCGACCCCAAGCGGCGCCGCGTCATCGTCCGTCGCCCCGGCCAACCGGAGCAAGTGCTCCGGGAGGGGGAGACGCTCGACGGCGAGGAGGTCCTGCCCGGCTTCCGGCTCCCCGTCGCCGCCATCTTCCGCTGAGCAGCCAGACCCCAATGAAGGCATCAAACGCGCCGGACCCGCGGATCCCGGGCGACCCGGTTAGGAACGGCACTCCGATCAAGGACAACGCATGAAGGACTACCGGACCACCAGCTTCTGGCTCGAAACGGCCGGCGACGACCTCACCCCCCGCCCTCCCCTCGACGGCTCGGTCGAGGTCGACGTCGCCATCCTCGGCGCCGGCTACAGCGGCCT
>JBBSNJ010000844.1:0-1886 GCA_038232775.1 Thermomicrobiales bacterium | reverse complement strand
GGCGGCGGCGACGAGGCGGACGGCGTCGCCCGCGACGCCGGCGCGGAGGCGGTCGAGCGCCTCTCGTTCGCGGGCGGCGATCTCCTCGTCGTCGGCGAGGAGGCGAGCTTCGGCCTCCTTGAGCGGGACGGTGACGTAGCGTTCGCCGGCGGCGACGGTCTGCTTGCGGCGGTAGTCGTCGGGGACGAGCGACAGGTTGGGGCGGGTGACCTCGATGTAGTAGCCGAAGACTTTGGTGTGTCCGACCTTCAGGGATCGGATCCCGGTCCGCTCCCGCTCCCGGTGTTCGAGGGTGGCCAACCAATGGCGGGTGTCGCCGGCGGCGGCGAGGGCGACGTCCAGGGCGGGCCAGAAGCCGGGGCGGACGCGGGCGCCTCCGTCGGGGTCAGCCTCGACACCGGCGCGGAGCCGATCGAAGGTGTCGGGGCAGGGGTCGATCGGGAAACATCCCGCAGGCGAGCAGTGGTCGGGCCGAGCCTCGGCGAACGCCGGACCGGGATCGTCGGGCGACAGGGGCAAAGGTGTGGGAGGAGCCGCCGATCCGGGATCGGCACAGGCCGCGGCCGCGGCGGTCGGCAACGCCCCGGAGCGCTGAGCGGCGGCGAGGGAGGCAAGCTCGGCGTTGATGGACGGCACCACGCGGAGGGCGGCGGCGAGGGCGAGGAACTCTCCGGGACCGACCTGCCCCTGGAGGATCCGGCCGACGAGGCGCTCGAGATCGCCGGCGGCGGCGAGGCCGGATCCGATGGCGGACCGGGCCGCGGCGGACGCGGCAAGGGCGGCGACGAGGGTCTGGCGGCGGTCGATCTCCGTCAGGTCGCGCAGGGGGCGGACGAGGAGCCGGCGGAGGGCGCGGGCACCCATCGCGGTCCGGGTCCGGTCGAGGATGCCGAGGAGGCTTCCCCGACTGCCGCCGGTGCCGAGGCTGCGGGTCAACTCGAGGTTGCGGCGGGTGGCGGGGTCGAGACCGACGAAGCGATCGGGAGCTTCGGTGCGGAGGCCGGTCAGGAGGGGGAGGAGCGCGGCGTTGGTCCGCTCGAGGTAGGCGAGGATCGCGCCGGCGGCGCCGGTGGCGGCCGGCAGGTCGGCGCAGCCGTAGGCGGCCAGGGAGTGGACGCCGAAACGGCGGCAGAGGGCACCTTCTGCTCTGGACGGCTCGAAATGCCAGCGTTCCAGACGGGTTCGATGGACGCCGCGGGGCAGCTCGGGGAGCCGAGTGTCGTCGTCCGAGTCGTCGGGGACGAGGCACTCGGCTGGGCTGATGCGAGCGAGCTCCTCCCCCACACCAGCCACCGCGGCGTCGCCGCTGGTCTCGAGCACGGCGAACTCGCCGGTGCTGGCGTCGAACCAGGCGAGGCCGGAGCGGTCGCCGAGGCGGTGGACGGCCGCCAGATAGCGGTTCTCGGCGGCGGGCAGGAGGGCCGCCTCGGCGACGGTGCCGGGTGTCAGGACGCGGGTGACGGCGCGCTCGACCAACCCCCGACCGGCGGGGCTGACTTGCTCGGCGACGGCGACCGTGTGGCCGGCGGCGAGGAGTCGACCGAGGTAGTGGTTGAGGGCGTGGTGGGGGATGCCGGCCATCGGAACGCGGCCCGACCGACCGAAGGAGCGGGAGGTGAGGGTGATGCGCGCGGCCCGGGCGACGAGGGCGGCGTCGTCGTCGAAGGTCTCGTAGAAGTCGCCCAGGCGGTAGAGGAGGATGGCGCCGGGATGCGCGGCCTTGAGGTCGAGGTATTGGCGGCGGGAGGGGACGAGGTCCGCCACGGCGGCGCCTGGCTCGGGGGAGGGGGGGGTGGGGTGGACCTGGAGCGAGGAGTGCGCCATGACGTCGAGTATACGGACGGCGGGAAACGCTGCGAGGCGAGTCCAGGAGGTGAGGGAGTGAG
>JBBSNJ010000843.1:0-1887 GCA_038232775.1 Thermomicrobiales bacterium | reverse complement strand
GCCGTCCGCCTCGGCGCGGTCCTCCTCCTCCTCCCGCTCCTCGCCAGTGCCCGCGGCTACACCGAAGGCGAGATCGGCGTCCTCATCTCCGCCGCTTCGCTGCCGCTCCTGGTCCTCAGCCTCCCAATCATGTGGCTCGGCCGCCGCGGCTGGAACCGCCACCTCCTGGCCGCCGCCCCCCTCCTCGCCGCCGTCGGGCTCCTCCTCTTCGCCTCGCTCCCGCCGGATCGTCTGGCGACCAGCGCCGCCGCCGCCTTCCTCACCGGCCTCGGCGGCGCCGCCTTCTGGACCCTCGGCGACCCGATTCTGGTCGCCGCCACCCCCGCCGCCCGCCGCACCCACGTCTTCGCCCTCAAGTTCGCTTGCTGGATCTCCGGCTTCGCCGTCGGCGGCGCCCTCGGCGGCGCGCTCCCGACCCACTTCGGCCGCCTCGGCCTGGAACAGGGCGCCGCTCTCGCCGGCGCACTCCTCATCGTCGCCGCCCTCGACCTCTCGACCGGGGCGACCTTTTGGTCTCTCCCGGTCCCCGGCCCACTCGCCGCCTCCGCACCGGGTCGACGGACCCCCCCGGGCCAATCGCGATGGCCCCTGCTCCTCGCCCTGGTCCTGCCCGAGGCCTTCGTCGCCGTCGGCTATGGCTCCGTCAAGCCGTACCTCTCGCTCTTCCTCGTGGAAGGCCGCGGCTTCTCGACCGCGGCCACCGGCGGCGTCCTCTCCCTCGCCGCCGTCGCCGGCGGGATCGGCTCGCTCGGCCTCCCGCTGCTGATCGCCCGCGTCGGTTCCGTCCCCGCCCTCGTCGCCTGCCGTGGGCTCGGCGCCACCGCGATCGTGCTCTGGTTCGTCGGCCTCGGCGCACCACTCCTGATCGCCCTCGTCTGTCTCTGCTTCGCCACCATCGACGGCACCGAGGGCTCCTTCGTCGCCGCCGCCCTCGAGCGCGTCCCTCCCCCCAACCGCGGCCTCTTCAGCGGCCTCTACGCCCTCTTCTGGAGCCTCGGCTCGGCCGGAGCCTCCTTCGCCGGCGGCCAAATCCAGGGGGCCACCGGTGGCTTCGCCGTCGCCTTCACCGTCGGGGCCGCCGGCTATCTCCTCTTCGCCCTCTGGGTCGGCGTCGTCTTCCCCCGGCTGCCCCGCCTCGGCCTCGAATCAGACGACGCTGCCTCCCAGCCGACCCCCCCGGGAGAGGGCGCCGAGGTCGAACTCGCCCTCGGCAATTCACCCTGACCACTGTCGCCCTGGACCGCTCCAAACATCGGCGGCCCTCCGTCCCCGCGGCGCCGCTTTCGAACAGACCGTCGCCGCTCCGCCGGCCTCCCATCGGTGGCGGAAGCCCGTGGTAGGATCGGCCGCACAGCGTCCCTACCCCGCCGTCCCAGCGAACGCCGGACCGTCGCCGCGATCACCCCGAGGAAGACCGACCATGGCCAACCACCCCCGCGGCCGCGCCCCATCGGGCGCCCTCCGCTTCGAACAGATGACCCGTCTCGAGCGCGTCTCGGCCGCGGTCGAGGGCGAACCGGTCGACCGGCCGCCGGTCTGCTTCTGGCACCACTTCCAACCGGCCGGTTCCGGCCGCGCCCTCGCCGACGCCACCGCCGCCTTTTTCGACGAGACGTTCGACCTCGACATCGCCAAGCTGATGCCCGACCTGCCCTACCCCTTCCCCCAGCGCTCCATCCGCGGCGTCGACGATTGGCGCTTGATCGAGCCGATCGACCACCTCCGCTCCCGTTTCTCCGATCAATGGAGGGAGGCGGTCCAGAGCCTCCGCGGCGAGCTTGGGTTCGAGACGCCGATCGTGGTCACCGTCTTCAGTCCGCTGGCCCAGGCGTTGTATCTCGCCGCTGACCAGGAGACGTTTCTGACCCACGCCCGTGAGTCCCCCGT
>JBBSNJ010000842.1:0-1891 GCA_038232775.1 Thermomicrobiales bacterium | reverse complement strand
CGGCGCCGACGGCGACGATGTTGTGGGCGTCGTGGGCGATCGTCGAGGCCAACGCGCCCCGCCGCAGCCCGAAGCCGCGGACGTAGCCGACGCCGACCCGACCGGTAGCCCGGTGCCGCTCGGCGCAGACCAGCTTCAGCAGGTCGCGCTCGGGTGCGGCGACCGCCCACCCCCCGGCCACCACCGGCGCGACCGCGGCCAGGCGGGTCACGATCTGCCCCGGCACGACCTCGACCGCCGCCCGCGCCGCGTCCGGCGCCAACCGCAAATCGGCGACCCCGATCGGCGCCAGGTGGACCGTCTCCCTGAGCACGGCCGGGATCGTGGGCGCGGCGTCCGGCAGCGCGCCGGGGACGACCTCCCCGCTGCGGGCGACGACGCGCCCCTCGTAGAGCGTGAGCCCGACCGCCACCCGCTCCAGGTCGTCGAGCACGACCAGGTTCGCCCGGTAGCCGGGGGCGACCGCGCCGAGTCCGTCTAGCCGCCAATAGTCGGCCGGGTTCCAGGTCGCCAGCCGGATCGCGCGCAAGGGGTCAAGACCCTGGGCGATCGCCCGCCGCACGATGTCGTCGACGTGCCCGTCGTGGCGGAGGGCGTGGCAGTCGCGGTCGTCGGAGGCGAAGCAGCAGCGGGCGGCGGTGCGGTCGCTGACGAGCGGCAGGAGATCGTGCAGGTTGTGCTCGGAGGAGCCCTCCCGGATCATCAGCATCAGCCCGGCGCGCAGCTTCTCCCGCGCCTCGGCCAGGCTGGTCGACTCGTGGTCGGAGCCGGGGCCGGCGCCGGCGTAGGCCTGGAGGGCCGGACCGCGCAGACCCGGCGCGTGCCCGTCGCGGCGCCGCCCGGCCGCGGCGGCGAGCTTGGCCGCGATCTCGCCGTCGCCGGCGAGGACCCCCGGAAAGTTCATCAACTCGCCGAGCCCGACCGTCTCCGGCCAGTCCAACATCTCGGTGATCTCGGCGAGCCCGAAGTTGGCCCCCGGACTCTCGTGGGGGCTGGCGGGGACGCAGGACGGGGCGGTGAAGGCGACCGTCAGCGGGAGACCCCGCGCCCCCTCGCGCAACGCCGCCACCCCCCGGAGACCGGCGACGTTGGCGATCTCGTGCGGGTCGGTCACCACCGCGCCAGTCCCCCGCGGCACGACGGCGCGGGCGAACTCGGTGATCCAAACCAGCGCACTCTCGGTGTGGACGTGGGCATCGATCAACGACGGGGCGACGATCTTGCCGGCGACGTCGATCCGCTCGCCGGCGCTCGGGTAGCTCCCCACCCCGGCAATGGCGCCGTCGGCGATCGCGACGTCGGCCCCGAACAGCGCCTCGCCGAAGACGTCGACGACCCGGCCGCCGGCGAGGACCAGGTCGGCCGGCTCCTCCCCCTGGGCGACGCGGAGCCGGCGGCGCCAGGCAGCGACATCGAAGCCGCGGCCGGCGGCACCGCTGGTCGTCGCCCCGTCCCCGCCTCCTGCCGGCCGTCGTCCGCCCATCCCGCCTCCTTCCCGCGCTGCCGTCCACTCCCGCCGCCGCTTGGGGCGGGAGTATAGGGCCGCCGTCGCCCGTCGCGGCGCCCGATCCGGCGCGAGGGACGCCGGCGCCGGTCGGAGGCGTCGAGCCACCGCCGGCCGGTCCTCGCCCCTCGCCGCTGGGGCCGCTCGCTATACTCCCCGCAGCGGAGCGACGGAGGCGGATGCGATGCGCGGCGATCTCTTGTTGGTCAACGGGGCGGTCCGGACGATGGACCCGGCGCGGCCGGAGGCGGCGGCGGTCGCCATCCGCCAGGGGCGGGTGGTGGCCGTCGGCGCGGAGAGGAGGAGCGGGCGGATCGGAGGTGTGAGCCCCTCGGCCAACCCGGCTGGACGTCGGTGCGGGGCACCGCGGCGTGAGCCGTGAGATCG
>JBBSNJ010000841.1:0-1904 GCA_038232775.1 Thermomicrobiales bacterium | reverse complement strand
GTTCTTCACCCGCCCCGCCGACAACCTCTACGGCCTCGCCTCCCAGTGGTCGAAGGTCTACGACTTCATCTCCTGCTACAGCTACCCCTTCATGTGGTCGAACGGCGGCGAGGTCTGGAACCCAGAGACCGGGCAGGTCTTCGCCGCCGTTGGCGGCCATGTAGGCGTCCCGCTCGGCCTGATCGCTGAAGAGGTCCTGGCGGACGAAGACGGCGATGGTGTCGCCTTCCTGGGGCAGACCCCAGACCTGATCGCTGCCGTCGGGGTAGATCTGGTAGCCGGTGCGGGCGGTTTCCTCGAACTCGACCGCGGCCAGCTCGGGGTTGGCGGCGATGATGTCGTTCAGTTGGAGGATCCAGCCCGGTTCGGCCAGGGCGCCCAACCACTGGCTGTCGCTGACGATGATGTTGTACTGGGAGGAGCCGGACTGGAGGGAGGTCGCGGCCTTCTGGAAGAGGGACTCGAAGGGGGCCTCTTCGAAAGAGAAGTTGACGTCGTAGCCGAGGTTCTCCTGAGCGTAGGGCTTGAACAACTCGGTCGCCAGCTCGACGCCGAGGGTGCTCGGCGGCCAGCCGGCGATGCCGAGGATGGTCATGTCGATCGTCTGCCCTTGGAGGGCTTCGGCGCCGGCCGGCTCGACGGTGTCTTGGGCGGCGGCGGCCGAGCGGGGGGCGGCGGCCAAGATGCCGAGGATCGCCGGCGTGCCCAGTCCGGCGGCGAGGGCTCGCCGCAGGAGGGTGCGGCGGTCCGAACGGCCGGACGCGGCGTCCCGCAGCAGGGTTTGATGGACGGAAGATCGGTCCTGGGTCATCTTCGACTCCTTTTCGTGGTCGGGTCGCCGGGCGCCGCATCGCGCCAGCCACCGACCCGTTCGCGGCGGGCCAGGCGGTCCTCCGCTGGATGCCCTCGTCCTGATTGCGGAAACGGCGCTGCTCGCGCCGGCCGGAACGCTATCAGAGGGGGAACGGGGGTGTCAAGATCGCCGCTGGATCGCGGGCATGGCGGGCTTGCCGGTGCCACGGCGCGCGGCCACCGGGGAGCCCGAAGGGTCAGCCGCCGAAGACGGCACGGCCGATTCGGACCTCGGTCGCGCCCTCGGCGATGGCGACGGGATAGTCGTTGGTCATCCCCATCGAGAGGACGGGTAGGTCGAGGCTGGGATCGCCCCAGAGCAGGGCGGCACGCAGTTCGCGGAGGGCAGCGAAGACGGGACGGGCTTGCTCGGCGCTCGGCACGAGGGGGGCGATGGTCATCAGCCCGCGGAGAGCGAGGCCGTCGGTCACTTGGATCAGCGCGGCCAGCTCGGCTGCCTCCTCCGGCGCGCAGCCGGCCTTCTGGGGCTCGCGGGCGACGTTGACCTGGAGCAGGACCGGGAGCGTCTTATCGAGCCCGGCCGCGGCCCGGCCGAGGGCTTCTACCAGCGACGGGCGGTCGACCGACTCGACTAGATCGAAGAGGGCGGCGGCCTGCTTCGCCTTGTTCGTCTGAAGTTGTCCGATCAGGTGCAGCCGACCGCCGGCCGCCAGCGGCTCGGCGAACTTAGCGCGCGCGTCCTGGACCCGGTTCTCGCCGAAGTGGTGGAGGCCGAGGGCCTGGGCGGCGTCGACCGCCGCCCGATCGGCGGTCTTCGAGACGGCGACGAGGGTGATCTCGGCGGGGGAGCGGCCGGCGGCGGCGGCGGCGGCCGCCACGGAGCGTTGGACGGCGGCAACGCGGTCGTCGAGGGAGCGCTCGTGGTCGGTCATCGGGCGGTCGCCGCCGCGGCGGGGAGCGGGTCTGCCTCGGGCGCGAGGGCGATGACGGCGCCGAAGCGGCCGGTCGCCGGGCCTTGACCCCGATGGGAGAACCAGGCGTCGCCCGAGCTGCGGGTGCAGATCGCGCTCCGCTCGATCCGCTGGGGCGGG
>JBBSNJ010000840.1:0-1904 GCA_038232775.1 Thermomicrobiales bacterium | reverse complement strand
CGTTGGCGATCACCACCAGCAGCGTCGGGAGGAGAGTGCCATGGACCGCACCCGCGTGGAACTGGTCGCGCCGCTGCTCCGGGCCGAGCTCCGGTCGGAGGCGGAGCGGGAGCGGTTGGCGGTGGCGGCGGCGCCGGCCGGGACCCGACCCCTCGACCGGGCGCTGGCCGGGATTGGCCGCTCCCTGGTGCGGGCCGGAACGCGGCTGGAGCGCCGCGAGCGACCAGCTACCGTGGCCCCCCTGGCTCTGGCGGCCGACCTCTGCCGCTGCGGCCCGTGATGGCCCCGGCACTCTCCTCCGCCACGCCGCCCGACGGTCTCGCCGCGGGCGGGATGACCGCCGCTGTCGAGGGGGACGATACCCCCGCTCGTCTGGACCACCACGGGACCGAGCGGGGGGCGGCGGGAACGGCGGGTCCCGGATCGACCGGCGGGCCACCGTCCGGGGAGCCGCCAGGACAGCCGCCGTTCGATCCCGGACCGGTCCGGGTCCTCGGGCTCGGGGGCAGCACGCGCCCCGGATCGGCCAGTTTCGCGCTCGTCCGGGCGGCGCTGGCGATGGCGGCAGCGGTCGGGGCCGAGACGCGGGCGGCCGACGTCGGCCGGCTCGATCTCCCCCTCCTCGAGGAAGGCCGCGCCGTCGCCGACTACCCGCCGGCGGTCGGCCGGCTCCTGGCCGAGGCGCGCGCGGCCGACGCCTTGCTCCTCTGCTCCCCCACCTACCTCGGCACCCTCTCCGGCGCGATGAAGAACCTCCTCGATTTCTTCAGCCTGTTGGCCGGGGACGATCCGCCCTACCTCGGCGGCCGGCCGGTCGGTCTGCTCGCGTTCGGCGGCGCCAACGCGGCCCACACGTTGACCGCGCTCGGCCACGTCGCGCACGCCCTCGATGCCCTGGTCGTCCCGACCTCGGTCGTCGTCCCAGGGGCGGCAGTCGATCGAGCGCGGGGGGCGATCGTCGATCCCAAGATCGAGCGGCGGCTGCGCCGGATGGCGGCGGAGGTGGTCGATCTGGGCGGGCGGCTGCGGCGACCGGGGGCGCGCATGGCCGCTCCGTTGCCGCCGCGCTCGGCGGGGGACGGGGACCGGATCGGCTAAGTGGCGTTGCCCACCGGGAGCCGGGTCGTCGCTACGGGTGGCGACCGGCGGCGCTGCCGGTCCCGAGCACGGGGTCCGCCCGCGGCGGCGCGTGCGGGGGGAGCGGGACGGGATCGGTTTCGGGGAGAATGGCCTCCTGGGTACGTTCGGGCCGGAGAGGCTGTTCCATGTCGCCGACGGTGCTCGATCTGCTGCAGCGGTACGGGGTGCCGTTCGTGGCGCTGGTGATCTGCGTCGGGGAGTTGGGGGTGCCGACGGGGGTGCCGACAGAGATCCTGCTGCTGCTGGCCGGGAGCTACGCCGTCCACTCGCCGCCGGGGGTGGCGGTCGCAGTGGTGGTGGTGGCGATCGCCGACCTGATCGGGACGACGACGCTGAACCGGGCGGTCGAGGGGCGGGGCGGTCGTCTCCTGACCCGCTTCCTCCACCGCGACCTTGCCGAGAGCCGGTTCGTGGTCTGGGGGCGGCGACGGTTCGGGGGGCACGATTGGGTCTGGATCGTCCTCGGCCGGTTGCTGCCGATCATGCGGATGCCGGTGACGATCAGCGCCGGGGTGTTGGGGGTGCCGCTCCGGCAATTCTGGCTGGGGGCGGTGCCGGCGGCGGTCGTCGGGGGGGGGGCGCCGTTGGTGGTGGGCTACTTCTTCCGCGCCGACGTGGGGCGGATCGAAGCGCGCTACGGGCAGGTCTCGCGGCTGCTGCTGCTGGTGCTGCCGGTGATCGGCGTGGCCGGGGCGGTAAGCTGGTGGGTGCGGCGCGGCGGGGCCGAGGGCCGGCGGCGGCGGGCGGGGATCGGGCTGGGGGCG
>JBBSNJ010000839.1:0-1916 GCA_038232775.1 Thermomicrobiales bacterium | reverse complement strand
GGCGGCAGCCGGCCCTCACCCCTTGCCCCTCTCCCGCTGCGCGGGACAGGGGCAAGGGGGAGCGTGGTCGCGGACCGCCGGGGCAACACCCACGATCCACCCGGATTCCGTATGACCCCCTTCCCCCGGTCCCGTGCGCGGGAGCGGGGAGCTTGTCCCGCTCCCGAGAGCGGAATAGTTCAACCGAAGTTCGTATCACCCCGTCGGCTCCGCTCCGGGAAAGCTCGTTCGCCTCCGCTCCGGGTAAGTTGCCGGCCTCCTTTCCCCGGTCCTAGAGCAGGTTGCGATGAAGCTAACCGGCCGCGACCAGTTGTCGTGGCGCTGCTTGCTACGCCCGTCGCCCGCAGGGCGACAGTGGCCTTGGGGCGCCTCTTCTGCAAAGCGCTGCAAGCGCGGGAGAGGGGAGCCTGCCCCGCTGTCGATGACGGAACGGTGCAACCGGCCTCCGTCTCGGGGCGCGCCACGGAGGTGACCGCCGCCGCCGCGGACCGCCGCCCTCCGTCGCGGCCCACGGCGGCGGGAGCGACGGAGGGGGGGAACGGCGGGCAAGGCGGCTCCCGGGCTCGCCCATGGCTCGGGGACGGCCCAGGCGCAGTCGGGGCTGGATGAAGCGGACGCGGCGGGGCCGGGAGAGCCCTGCCGGGGGCAGCGACGGGGGCGACAGCGGTCGGGCGGACCCGCTACACTAGGCGCACGCACAGGGACGCTCCTGGTCAATGTTGTCCGCCCGGCGGGGCGCGGTTGATCGGGGCGGTGCGCGGGGGTTCGGGGGAGGGGCAGCGGGCGGTCGGCGGCGAGCGCCGCGGCAGCCCCGCCGCCCTTGGGGGGCGCACGGTGGACTTCGTGGTCGTCGGGCTGGGATTGGGCGCGGTCGGCGTCCTGCTCGGGCTGGTGCTCTGGGACATCGCGCCCCGCCGGTGGCAGGTTCCCGCGGCGCCGTCTCTGCCGGCGACCGAGTTGGCGCGCCGGATCGCGTGGGCGCGCGCCCTGCGGACGGGCGGCCGCCTCGTCGCCCTCGGCGGCTTCGCGCTCTGGGTGGCGACGTTGCTCGCCCTCGCCACCGCCGCGTCCGACCGCGGCGGGGCGCTGGTGGTGGTGACCTCGGTGACGCTGCTGACGGCCGGGGGGCTCGTCTGGGTGGCCGCCTACGCCCGCCGCTACCACCCCCGTCCGCGGCGTTCCGGGGCGCGCCGGACCCCTTCGGCCCCCTCTACCAACCTCGCCACCTCGGACGCTCCAGACGCGACAGAGGACGCGGCGGCGACGGTCGCCGTCGAGATCGAGCGGGCGGCTCCGACGGAGGCGGCGGCGCGCGCCGGGTCGGGCGTCGACCGCGGCGAGGCGACCGCCGGCGCCGGGTTGGCGCCGGAACCGGCCTCGGGCGAGCAGCGGGCGTCCGTCGCCGCCGGCGCGGTCCCGCCGGGGGAGGACGAACCGGAGGCGTCGGCCGGGATACCGGAGTGGGACAGCGGGGCGACGAGGCCGGCGGCGGCGGACGTCGGCGATCGCCGCGCCCACGGGATCGACTCGCCGATCGCGACCCTGCTCCCGGTCGGCAAGGCGTCGTAGCGGCGGGACTTCGGCTGTCTGTGTCGGCCTCCGGGCAGTGGTGCCGGGCTGGGGCGAGGGGGCCCAAGCGAGGGGCGCCGTCCCCCGGGGCGCTCGCCTTCGGATCGAGCGAGAAAGAACGGCGGCCCGGGCACGGCTCGTCGCTTCGTCGGTCAGACGTCACTCGGCTGGCGCCCGGGGGCAGCGGACGGGCTAGCCGGGAGAGCTGGGAGAGCCGGAAGAGCCGGGCGGTCGGCGTCGGGAGGGTGATCGAGGATGAACTTTCTGCTGTGGATCGTGATCGGCGTCGTCGCCGGGTGGCTGGCTGGGGTGATCACGCGCTCCAACCGCAGCATCTGGGGCGATCT
>JBBSNJ010000838.1:0-1919 GCA_038232775.1 Thermomicrobiales bacterium | reverse complement strand
GGGTCTTCCGCTCCCCGTCCGACTACACCAACGGCAACACCGTCGACCGCCAGGGCCGGCTGATCTCCTGCCAGCACGGCGGCCGGCGCCTGGTCCGGACCGAGCACGACGGCTCGCTGACGACCCTGGTCGACCGCTACCAGGGGCAGCGGCTCAACTCGCCGAACGACGCGGTCGTCAAGTCGGACGGCTCGGTCTGGTTCACCGACCCAGCCTACGGGATCGACTCCGACTACGAGGGGTACCGGGCGGAGCCGGAGGTCGTCGGCTGTTATGTCTATCGCTTCGACCCGGCGACGGGGGACCTCCAAGTCGTGGCCGACGACTTCGTGCGGCCGAACGGGCTCGCCTTCTCGCCCGACGAGCGGCGGCTCTACGTCGCCGACACCGGGGCGACGCACCGTCCGGACGGACCGCGCCACATCCGCGTCTTCGACGCGGCGGCGGACGGGACCCTCTCCGGCGGGGCGGTCTTCGCGACGGCGGAGGCCGGTCTCTTCGACGGACTGCGGCTCGACGAGGCGGGGCGGGTCTGGACCAGCGCGGCCGACGGCGTCCACTGCTTCGAACCGGACGGGACGCTGCTCGGCAAGGTCAAGGTACCGGAGGTGGTGGCCAACGTCTGCTTCGGCGGGATCAAGCGCAACCGGCTCTTCATCTGCGGCACGACCTCGCTCTACGCCGTCTACGTGCTGGTGAACGGCGCGAAGACATTCTGACGGGCGCGCGCGCGGCCCCACTGACGTCGCGAGCGCAACCGTCGTCCCCCCCGCCGGCCGGGGCATGCCACCCCAAGCCGCCCCGATACACCGCCCCGTGCCCCCCCGCCCCGGCCGGCGCCCGCGGGGCACACTGTCTTGGCGCCGCAACGTCCGTCCCGTCCGCCCAAGGCACCAACGCTCACCCCCCGAGCGCACCCGCCCACCTCCGCCGACCACCCACTACCCACTCCCCACTCCCCACTCCCCACTGATACAATCGGGATAGTGGGCGACGGCGGGCGGCCGGCAGCGGGAGTGGGGACGGCGGCTCGGTGCAGGTCAACGCCAAGGTCGACTACGCGCTGCGGGCGCTGGCCGAGCTCTCGGGCGGCGGCGAGGGGCCGATCAAGGCCGAAGCGATCGCGCGCGCCCAAGGCATCCCGCTCAAGTTCCTCGAGAACATCCTGCTCGAGCTGCGGCACGCCGGCATCGTCCTCTCCCAGCGGGGCGCCGTCGGCGGCTACCGCCTGGGGCGACCGGCGGAGGAGATCACGCTGGCCGACGTGATCCGGGTGGTCGACGGGCCGCTGGCCAACGTACGCGGCCTCAGCCCGGAGCGGCTGGAATACACCGGCGCCGCCGAGGCGCTGCGCGTCGTCTGGATCGCGCTGCGGGCCAACATGCGCGCGGTGCTGGAGACGGTGACCGTGGCCGACCTGCGGGACGGCCGCCTGCCGGACGACGTGTTGGCGCTGACCCGCGACCCGGACGCCTGGAAGCGACGCTAGGGCGGGCTGCAAAGATGCTGACCGGCCGCGACCGGTCTTAGGGGCGCTGCTTGCTGCGCCCGTCGCCCGCGGGGCGACCTTGGGCCACCAAACCACTCCGCGGCTCTGGGCCGGCTCTTTCTGCAAAGCGCTGGAGGCGCGCCCCGGAGGCGCCCTCTCTGCTTCCGGCACGGGAGCACCGCCCCCACCCCAGGCCGCTCAGCCTCACCCGTGGAGCACCGGGGCTCCGGCGCCGGCCCATCGTCGGCATCCGGTTGCCCCGCCCTACCATTGGCACCAGGACCGGCCCCTTCCCGCCGCGGCCTAAGGGGGGCTGAGGCCGGCCCTGACGGCGCCGAAGGGGTACTACGGGATCCGGGTGATCGGTTCCGGTTCCTTGGCGATCGGTTTCCACCCCTTCGGCGCTCGGCGGATCGGCGTCGCCCGGCCC
>JBBSNJ010000837.1:0-1931 GCA_038232775.1 Thermomicrobiales bacterium | reverse complement strand
GACCCAGGTCGACCGCTCGGCGGCCTACGCCGCCCGCTATGTGGCCAAGAACGTGGTCGCTGCCGGCTTGGCCGAGCGGTTCGAGCTCCAGATCTCGTACGCGATCGGGATGGCGAGACCGGTCTCGATCATGGTCGAGACGTTCGGCACCGGTCAAGTCGCCGACGAGACGATCCGGGCGCTGATCGAGGAACACTTCGATCTGCGGCCGGCGGCGATCATCGAGACGCTCGACCTGCGGCGTCCGATCTACCGGCAGACGGCGGCCTACGGGCACTTCGGACGCGACGATCTCGATCTGCCGTGGGAACGGACCGACAAGGCCCGGGCGCTCGCGGGGGCGGCCGGGGTACGGCTGGTGGAGGTCGATCGGACGGCGTCCTGAGTCGCCGCCGCCGCCGCGATCTGGCCGGGCGGTCGGCTTGCCCCGGTAGCCCCGACGGGATTCCGGGAGATTGGTGATACGGAGTCCGGTTGATCGTGCCGGAGGGATGCCCGCCCCCCCGGCCCGTCCCCTCTCCCGCCGCGGCGGGAGAGGGGAATCTTCCGCTGCCGGAGCGCCACGGTTCATCCGGATTCCGGGAGAGTCGGTATCACCGGTTGCGGGGGACTTCAGGCGAGAGCGGGACGCTGAAGCGATTGCTGATGTGGAAGAGGAATCGCACGCTGGCTTCGGCCCCGGCACCCATCTCGCCGACCTCGCTCGACGGGAATGCGGATCGGTGCCAGACGAGGAGCCAACGTGGACCCAACAGCGGAGCCGGCAGGTTCAGTGCCGCTGCTCCCAGGCTGAATCCCCGTGCTTGGCTCGACGGCGGCCAGGAGAGTTCTTCTGAGGGGCCTTAGGGAGAGGTTCGGGCGAATTCGGGGGCGGGATCAGGCCCCGGCGAGGGAGGGTTGGGGGAGACGGCCGTCTTCCGAGCCGAAGCGGGCGTCCTCCGAGAGCATCGGCGCGAGGAGCTGCTGCATCGCCATCACGTGGCTGCACGTGCCGACGGTGTGGGAGGCGAAGGTGTGGCAGGAGCAATGCCACTCGCCGTCAGAGAAGCGGAGGTCGTAGTCGTCGTGCTCACCGTGGAACGTGGCGCCGACGGAGGAGAGGCGGACGCGTTGGGGCTCGCGGGCGTAGCGATGGGCCTTCTCGATCTTGCCGATCATGCTCGAGTTCATGGCGGTGCTCCTCCTGGGCGGAAAGCGTTTCGCTTCCTGGCGGCGTAGCGGGGCGAACTCCATTGGTGGAGCCATTCCCGTTGGACTACCCTCCTCCCTTACGGACCAGCACCGGACGCCGAAGCGTTCCGGTGCTGGGCACCCGACCGTTGGTGATGGGAAGCTCCGGTCCATCTACACCTCCAGCCGGTGAGCGGAGATCGAAGGGAGTCCAGGCTCCCAGATGGTGATTAAGTTCCGATTATAGCGGTCGCCTAGGGGGGACGCTACCCCGTGTCCGGAGGCTACTCGCGCCTCCCGTCGTCGTTCGGTTGCCGCTGTAGACGTGGGGTGGAGGTCTCCCCTGCTCGATCGCCCGGCCCCGGCGAAGTAGCCGGCGGATACCGGCTCAGGGAGGACTCGGCAACCGGCGATCGCAAGCCACCGAACGGGAGCGAACGCATGGCGGGTTCCAACCAGCTTGGGGCAGGAATGGATGAGCCGCGAGGGGAGCAAGCCTTGAACGAAGCGAGGGCCAAGGACGGGGACGGCAAGCCGCGCCAGCCGCTGAGCGCGGCGGTGCTGGCCGGTGGCTTGAGCCGCCGGATGGGGCAGGACAAAGCGCTGCTGTCGCTCCGGCCGGGGGGCCCGCCGATGGCGGCGATGGTGCTTGATCGGGTGTCGACGGTCGCCGACGAAGTCTTTGTCGTCTCGGACGAACGGCCTGGCTACGACCAACTCGGGGCTCCGGTCGTCGCGGACCGCTACCCAGGGCGCGGGGT
>JBBSNJ010000836.1:0-1932 GCA_038232775.1 Thermomicrobiales bacterium | reverse complement strand
CTACGTCCACCGGATCGGCCGCACCGGCCGCGCCGGCAAGGCCGGCGCCGCGATCACGCTGGTGACCCCGAAGGAGGTCCGCTGGCTGCGCCAGATCGAGCGGACGGTGCGCGCCCGGATCGAGCCCCGCCGCCTGCCGACCCTGGCCGACGTCGCCGAGCGGCGGCGCGAGGCGCTGAAGCAGCAGATCTCCGAGGTGCTGGAGCACGAGGAAGGCTTCCGCCAGTACGTCGACACCGTCGCCGACCTGGCCGACGAGCGGAACGCGCTCGACGTCGCCGCCGCGATCCTCAAGCTCTACGCCGACGAGACCGGGCGCGGCACCTCCCCCGAGCAGGAGGAAGACGACCTCGCCACCCTCGGCGCCGCCACCCAGGGCCGGAGCGAGACCGGGATGGTCCGCCTCTTCCTGAACGTGGGGCGGAACCAGAACGTCCGGCCCCAGGACTTCGTCGGCGCGATCGCCAACGAGGCCGGCATCCCCGGCCGGTCGATCGGCGCGATCGACATCCTCGACAGCTACTCCTTCGTCGACATCCCGCAGGAGTTCGTCGAGCGCGTCTTGGCCGCGATGCAGACGACTCGGATCAAGGGCCGCTACGTCAACGCCGAGGTCGCCCGCCCCGACGCGCCCGGCAGCGACCGGGGCGGCCGTGGCGGCTTCGACCGGGATCGCAGTCGGGGCGGCTTCCGCGGTGGCCGCGGCGACTACCGGGGCGCCCCGCGCGACGGCGGTTTCCGGGGCGACGGTGGCGGTGGCGGTGGCGGTGGCGGTGGCCGCGGCTTCGACCGCGATCGGGGCCGCGCCCCCGATCGCGGTCCGGCTCCAGCCGGCGATCGGCCGTTCGATCGCGACCGCGGCCCCGATCGCGGTCCGGCTCCAGCCGGCGATCGGCCGTTCGATCGCGACCGCGGCCCCCGGCGGGATGGCCCGCCCAGCTTCGAGCGCGACCGCGACCTCTACCGCGAGCGGGAGCGGAGCCGCGAGTTCGCGACCCCGCCGCACTTTGCCCAAGACCGGGACGACGCCCAGCGCGGCCCCGGTTCCGGTCCGCCCCCGTCGGGCGGCCCCGACTCCGGTCCGCCTCCATCGGGCGGACGCCGGTTCGACCGCACTGGCCCCCGCAGCTTCCGCGTCCGCCGCGACGACGGACCGAACCGGTAGCGGAACCGGTGCCGCCGGGCGAGAGCCTTCTGCTTGAGAGGGTGAGGGGGCTCATCCTTTGGAAGGCGCCGGGACCAATGCTGTGGCCCCGCCGGGAGCCGCACGCGGTGTCGGAGGCGGCCATGCATCGCGTGGAGGCCGAGGAGGCTGCATGGCGGGCGCCGGAAGTCGCCGGCCCCCCGCGCGAGCGGTGGCGGCGTCGGCTCGGGCATCATGCGGCAACCTCCTTGACGGCGTCGGATCCGCCCACCAGCAGAATCGACCGGCACCAATTTGGGCTGATCGCTGAGGTGTTGTCTCGCCCTCTCCTGCCGCCGCGGGAGAGGGGGCGGGCGGTGAGGGCCGGCGCCGCGGACACCACGTCCCACCCGCCGTTCGTCTGAGAATGCAGGGTCAGCGGCGGCCGGAGCGATCCAGCGGACGCGTGCGACGCCGAGCGGGTCGCCGGTGCGTGGCCCGGCCCTGAAGGGACCGGGCGACCCCTGGTCGGCGCCCGCCTGCCTCGGACGGAACCCAGGTGACCGCTCCGGCTACGAGGAGAGATACCCCCACCTCTGGCCCCCCCTCACCCGGACGGTTCGGCGTTCGTCCCGGCGCCGCGGCTCTGGAGCGGCGAGAGCGGAGAGGCGTGGCGGCCGAGTGCCGGGGTGCCCGGCGTCGGGGGTGCGGTCCCGGGGCGGTTGCTCGCCGGCCGTACGGCCCCCAGAGCCCCGCCCGATGGCCGAAAGCCAAACTCTCCGGGAGAGAGGGTGTCGGGGGTGAGGGCT
>JBBSNJ010000835.1:0-1937 GCA_038232775.1 Thermomicrobiales bacterium | reverse complement strand
CCCCCCTCCCGCCTCCCCCCGGCGGCCATTCCGGCTCGCCCCGCTCGGTGTCCGGTCGGCGTTGCGTCGCGAGGCGGATCGACGCCGGAGCCGCGCGGGGGGGCGGAAACGCCGCGAGCGGGGGGGGCCGACCCGGCGCCCCCCCCGCGCGGGGGATCCCGGCGCCGGCCGGGGGGCGAAGCCCCCCCGCCCCGACCCGCTCCGGGCCGCGGGCGAAGGGTCTCGGGCCGCCCGCTACGCCTCGGGCGACGCCTCCGGGCTGGCCCCAGCCTCGGGGGTCGCCGCGGTCGGGGTGACGATGGTGAAGTCGACGAAGCCGTCGATCAGCCAGCGGCCGTCCTGCTCGGAGAAGACCAGCAGCAGCGTCTCCGGGCCGGACGGCGGCACCGCCGGCTCGCTGAGGACGACGAAGGCGGCGGCACGGCCGTCTTCCAGGATCGACGAGTCGGTCAGGGCGATGTAGCGGATGCGGCGATCCTCCGGGCGCGGGGTCGGGGTGCCGGCCAGGAAGGCGCGGACGTCATCGGCGGCGGCGCTTTCCAGGTTGGACTGATCGCCGAAGTAGTCGACCGTCCCGCCGTCGGTCAGCAGCGCCGCGATCCGCTGGTTGTCGGACGCGTTGAGGCAGGCGATCCACTCGCGGGTCGTCTCGTCGAGCGCCTCGCGGACGTCGTTCGGGGCCGGCTCGCCGAGCGGCACGCCCAGATTCGTCTCATCCGGCGTGACCGCCTCGCCCTCCCCCAAACCGAGCAGGTCGTAGAGCTCGTCGGCGGGGAGCGGATCGATCTGGCACTCCTCGGGCGAGATGATCCGGGAGCTGGTTTCTTCCTCGGCCACGGGAGTCCCGGAGTCGCCCTGGGCGAACACGGGGACCGCCACCACCGCCGACATCGCCAGCGCGGCCATCGGGAGCACGAATCGATGCATACCGTCCCTCCTCGTGGGGTAGAGCGTGGGGCCCGTCCGCCGGTCGTCCGGCGCCGCCGCCGGTGGGATGGTACGACGGATGGCGCGCGGAGACGAGGGTAGCGAGGGAAACGCGGCCGGATCGCCCCCCAGCGACCCGCGGCGGCCCCCGGCGGCCCCCGGCTTCCCGCCGCGGCCCAGGAGCGCAGCGGGGGACGGCGGTCGGGCGGGGCGCGGGAGCCAGCGAAGCATCACCGGGGTTAAACACCGACCCGGCCGCTGAAGGGCCGGGTCGGTGCGGGAAGGGAAGGGGTTTTCGGGGCGTTGGGGACGCCCCGTGGGTTCTGGGGAGGGCGCCGTTGGGGAACGACGCCTTCACCCCCATCTACGCCGGTCCACTCGATTCGGATTCATCCCGTCGGCCGAGCCGCCGGCTCGACCGGACAACGCCACGATCAGCCCCGCTCCCTAGTGCCGGTGCGGTTCCCGGAGCATACGCCGCTGCGCCAGGGATCGGTCGGTCCCAACGGCGGCGGCGGCGACCGCGCGGAGCCGGCCCCGCCCCCGACGGCGGCTTAAACACGATGCCCGGCCTCTTGGCCGGGCATCGTGCGGGAAGGGAAAGGGTTCTCGGGGTGTTGGGGACACCCCGTGGGTTCTGGGGAGGGAGCCGCTGGGGGGCGGCCCCTTCATCTCCATCTACGCCCGGCCGCTCGGATCGGATTCATCGCTGCTCCAGTATAGCCATCGGTCTACCACTTTCCCCCTTGCCAAGATCAACAGGTTCTGCTAAACTAGCAACGTCAGCATGGTCAGCATCGGATGCTGAATACCCCGTTTGCTGGCAAGTATGGGAGGAGACCCATGGGCGCACGCTTTGGTGAAGCGGCGCGTCGTGCTCGGATCAAGCAGGAGGTGTCGCTCAAAGTTGTAGCCGACACACTGGGGTTCACCCCGGCCTACATCAGCGATATCGAGCGAGGCAATCGTAACGCGCCTTCACCGGAGAAGGTGCGGCGCTGGGCGGAGGT
>JBBSNJ010000834.1:0-1938 GCA_038232775.1 Thermomicrobiales bacterium | reverse complement strand
TTCCGCGCGGCGGGGGGGGCGGCCTCCCCGGCCTCCCCGGCCTCCCCGGCCTCCCCGGCCTCCCCGGCGTGGATCAAGCCCATGATCGCCGCGCCGACCTCGTCGTAGCGGCGGCTGTTGGCGACCTCCCCGACGAGGCGGTGCTCCTTCATGACGAGGATCCGGTCGGCCAGGCGGACCATCTCGGGCAGATCGCTCGAGATGAGGAGGATCGCCAGCCCCTGGCCGGCGAGCTCCCGGATCAGGCGGTGCAGCTCCTGCTTGGTGCGGACGTCGATGCCGACGGTCGGCTCGTCGATGATCAAGATTCGGGTCTGGGCGGCCAGCCACTTGGCGAGGCTGACCTTCTGTTGGTTGCCGCCGCTGAGGTTGCCGACGGGCTGCGCCAGCGACGGGGTCTTGACCTGGAGGCGGTCGACGAACGGGGCAACCGCCTCCCGCTCCTGGCGGCCGCCGATCCAACCGAGCCGGTTGCGGAGCCGGTCCCAGACGGTGACGGCGACGTTGTCTTGCACCGAGTGGGCCAGGATCAACCCTTCGGTCTGCCGATTCTCGCTGACGTAGCCGATCCGGTAGCGCTCCAGAGCGTCGCGGGTGTCCCGGATCGCGACCGGCTCGCCGGCGACCAACACCTCGCCGGCGGTGATCGGGACGTCACCGATTAACGCCCGCGCCAGCTCGCTGCGGCCGGCGCCGACGAGGCCGTAGAGGCCGAGCACCTCCCCGGGTCGGAGCGCGAACGTGATCTCTGCGGCTCCGGCGGCGGTAGCCAGCCCACGGACCTCGAGCGCTGGCGCCGGCGGGGGGCCGGCGCGGGCGGCAGCACCAGGTCCGAGGTCGGCCGCGTCTTCGGTGCGACCGATCATGAGGGTCACGAGCTGGTCGCGGTCCAGCTCCCGCAGGTCGGCGTCGAGGGCGGCGAGGCAGCCGTCACGGAGCACGGTGACCCGCTGGCAGAGGTCGAAGACTTCCTCCAGCTTGTGGCTGACGAAGAGGATGGCGGCGCCGTCGTCCCGAAGCCGGCGGAGAACGTCGAACAGGATCGCGGCCTCATGCGGGGTGATCGAGGCGGTCGGCTCGTCGAGGAGGAGGATGCGGCTGCGCAGCGAGAGCGCTTTGGCAATCTCCACCAATTGCCCCTGGGCGACGCTGAGGCGCTCGACCGGCAGCGCGGGGTCGACCGCCAGGCCGAGCACGTCGAGCCAGCGCCGGGCTTCCGTCTCCATCCGGGAGCGGTCGAGCAAGCGGCCGGCCCCCAGCGGCGGCCGATCGAGGGTGACGTTCTCGGCCACGCTGAAGCGCGGGACCAGATTCCGCTCCTGGTGGACGGCGGCGATCCCGGCCGCGATCGCGTCGCGCGGCGACGCGAAGCCGACGCGGTCACCATCCACCCGCATGGTGCCCACGTCGGGGCGGTGGACGCCGGTGACGATCTTGAGCAGGGTACTCTTGCCGGCGCCGTTCTCCCCGACCAGGGCGTGGATCTCGCCGTAGCGCAGGACGAAGTCGACCCCGGAGAGGGCGCGGACGCCGGGGAAGCTCTTGCCGACGCCGCGCAGCTCCAGCGCGAGCGGCGTCTCGGCCGAGAGGCGCCGCTCGGGTGGTCCCGAGCGTTCGAGCGCGGGGGCCGTCATCGGGCAGACTGCGGGCGACCGCGCCCCCGCCGCTCGGCGACGGAGCGCAGCCGGTTCACGCCGACGGCGCCGAGGATGATGGCGCCGAGGAGGAACTGGATCCAGTAGGGGTCCGCCCGGGCGAGCACCAGACCGTTCTCGATCAGCGCGATCAGGAAGGCGGCGAGGACGGTGTTGAGGACCGGGGCGCCGCCGCCGGTCAGGGCGACGCCGCCGACGATCGGGATCGCGAACGAGGGGAGGAGCCAATCGGAGCCGATCGACGGTTGGGCCGAGCCGAGCCGGGCCATCAGCAGGATGGCCG
>JBBSNJ010000833.1:0-1941 GCA_038232775.1 Thermomicrobiales bacterium | reverse complement strand
TGGCCGGCTTCGTCGGCGCCGCCGCCGCCGCCTACGAGTTCGATCCGGCCGCGGTCGTCGCCGTCGGCTACTCGAACGGCGCCAACATCGCCGCCGCCCTGCTGCTGCTCCATCCGGGCGTGCTCGCCGGCGCGGCGCTCCTCCACCCGATGGTGCCGCTGGTGCCCGAAGAACCGCCCGATCTCACCGGCACCCCGGTCTTCGTCGGCGCCGGCCGGCGCGACCCGCTCGTCCCGGCCGCCGAGACGGAGCGGCTGGTGGCGCTGCTCCGGGGGTACGGCGCCGATCTCGCCCTCGCCTGGCACGACGGCGGGCACGGTCTGGACGAGCCGGAGCTGCGCGCTGCCGCGGCCTGGCTCGACGGGATCGCCCCCGCCTCGCCGGCGCTACCGCCATCCTCTGGGCGCTGAGGGCGGTCACGGGCGCGCAGGCGGCCGGGGCTAGCACCGGCGAAGCCGGCTCGCGACCGAAGCCGGGAGATCGGCCCCGCTTCCCGGCGGACGGGGTTGAACCCCGAGCCCTGCCGGAGGCCGCGCGAACCCGAACCAGGGACGTTCGGTCGGGGTCCGTCGGCGTCGAGGAGCAGGCCATGGATCGTCCCCCGCGGCACCGGGAGTTCCATCTCGTCCAGCGGATCGGGTGGCTGCGGGCGGCCGTGCTCGGGGCCAACGACGGGATCGTCTCGACGGCGAGCCTGATCGTCGGCGTCGCCGCCGCCGCCGCCTCCCGCGGCGAGATCCTGCTGGCGGGGGCGGCGGGGCTGGTGGCCGGGGCGATGTCGATGGCGGCCGGCGAGTACGTCTCGGTCAGCTCGCAGGCCGACACCGAGCGGGCCGACCTGGCCCGCGAACGCCGCGAACTGACCGACCAGCCGGAGCTCGAACGGGCCGAGTTGGCCGAGATCTACGTCGAGCGCGGTCTCGACCACGACCTGGCCCAGCGGGTCGCCGACCAGCTGATGGCGAACGACGCCCTCGGCGCCCACGCCCGCGACGAGTTCGGCCTGTCCGAGATCACCACGGCGCGCCCCGTCCAGGCCGCGCTGGCGTTGGCCGCCTCCTTCGCGGTCGGTGCCGCAATGCCCCTGCTGATGGTCGTCGTCGCCCCGGCCGGCGTCTTGATCGCGGCCGTCGCCGGCGCCTCGTTGGTCTTCCTGGCGCTGCTGGGCGCGCTCGGGGCCAGAACCGGCGGGGCGCACGTCCTCACCGCCACGCTGCGGGTCACGTTCTGGGGGGCGCTGGCGATGGCGATCACCGCCGGCATCGGCGCGCTCTTCGGCACCATCGTCTGATCCGGAGCGGGGGACCGGGGAAGGAGGCCTGGAGCTTGCCCTGAGCGGCGCCGAAGGAGCCCGCCCGGAGCGGAGCCGAAGGGGTGATACGAACTTCAGGTGAAGGCTTCGTGTTCGGTATGGCGGCAACGGCCCTCACCCCCAACCCCTCGCCCCCTGCGGCGGGCGAGGGGAGCCTGGCCGCGGAGCACCGGGCGAACCCGAAGTGATTACCCGAAGTTCGTACGATACGGTCTCCGGTTGAACCGTTCGGTTATCGGAAGCGGGAACGTCTCCCCTCTCCCGCGCACGGGACAGGGGGAAGGGGCGGGGGGTGAGGGCTTCTTCTCGGGAAACGGAAGCATTCACCCGGATTCCGTAGGAGGGCCTCTGGCGGGAGCGGCAGCGGCCGCCCGCCGGAGGGGGCCGCGCGGGTCACGCCCCGGCTCTAGGAAGATCGCGACGCGGGCGCGACGGCCCGCCTGTCCGAGGCAGCAGGGAGCGGACGGTGCGCTAGGATTGGACGCGCGCCAGCGCCCCGCTGCTCGATGACCGCGACTGCGGCCGGGCGGCGCGCGGGAGGAGACCAGGGAGCGCGACGATGCCGAAACGGACGCCCGAATCGACCGGCCCCGCGTCCAACGCCGCGATCGCCGGCGCGTTCGGGCTGC
>JBBSNJ010000832.1:0-1945 GCA_038232775.1 Thermomicrobiales bacterium | reverse complement strand
TCGCCGCGAGGAATCCGCCTCGGCGGGAGAACCGGGCACGGACAAGGACCGTTGCTGGTCGGCCGCGACCCGCGGCAGCCGCCGCAGCGTCTCGACCGCGGCAGTTGTGAAGCGATCGCCGACCGCGCGCACCGCCGCCGCGGCGCGGGCTCCCTTCGTGGGGGCGAGAGCCGCTCGGGCGGGATCGACGGCCGCTCGGCCGGCGCTTTGGGACGGCGGCGCGGCGCCGGTGCTCCGGGCGTACGCCAGGGAGCAGGCGACCACGGCGTGCACCGCGAGGAGACCCCCCCACCAGGCCAGCGGTCGCCAGAACCAGAGGGAGCCGCTGGAGAAGGCCACGTTGAGCAACGCCAGCACCGAAGCCACCGAGAGGAAAAGCCCGAGGTGGACACCGAGACCACTGGGACCCCCCAACCATCTCAGCAGCCCCCGGCCCAGCCGCTCGATCTCTCCGCTCCGTGCTCGCTCCATCGCCTGCCCCTTGTCCAAGACTTTCCCCGAGCGGGGTGTCCCGCCCGAGGCGCGCCGGCCCGGTCGACCGCCCCGGCCCTAGGGCGAACCGAGCAGCCCGACGATCCGCTCCATCTGCTGCCGGTCGTTCTCGTAGAGTTCTCGGACCCGGTCGCGGATCGGCTGACCGCCAGCGAGCGCTTCGTCCCACTCGTCCGCGGGCAGCAGGCGGAGCATCGCCAGCGTCGACTCGCGGGCCGTGCCGAACTGGGAGAGGACGGTCGCGGTCGAGTCGGAAGACGTTTCGGTGCCGAGCACCGGGGTGTCTTCTCCCTTGAACATCTCCGGCATCGGCACCCCGGTGATCCGCTCCTTGAGCGCCTGGGAGAAACGCATCTCGCTGTCGCGGAGGCGGCTCACCGCATCGCGGACGGTTTCGCCGTTCTCGCCGCCGTTGGCTCCCGTCCCGGACTGGACCTGGAGGCGCTCCTCGGGCAGCGGGCGAACCCGGATGTTCAGCTCGCGGTAGGTCGCGATCAGGCCATTGATCAGCTCTTGGTCGGCCATCGGTCCTCCCTCGCCTGGCGGCGCGCCGAACCCGCCGCCGCGCCGTTTCTGCCCGCAGGTTTTGCGCCGCCGATTGTACGCGTCGAGCGCCAGACCGCAAGCGGGCAAGGTGTCCAACTCCAGGAACAGTGGTTCCGTACCAGCCCGGATGCTAGACTGCGAGCGAGTCCTGGAGCGAAGCGGAGATTCGTTCGTCCGCCCGAGGAACGGCGCTGCCGCTGCCGCCGACCCGATGGAGCATCGACCGATCATGGAGAGTCAGTTGCCCGTCCGCGACCGCCGGCGCGTCGAGACGCCGCTCCGGTGTCCGGTCTGCGGTGGCGGCCTGACCGAGACGCTCGTGCGCGACATCGGCGGTGTCACCGCCGACCTAAACTGGCAGCTCCACGCCGGCCGGTGCCCCGAGCACGGCTGGTTCCAGACCGAGGTCATCTCGCGACCGCCGCGGGAGATCTTCGCGGTCAACAAGCCGTTCGGGGTCGCCCGCCGGCTGATCGTCGACGGCGTCGAGCTCTTCTCCTTCCCGACCGTCTGGAACGACCTGCCGGTGGCCGCCCAGCGGCAGCGGGTCGACCCCTTCGACCCCCGCTATTGGCAGCCGAGCCGCCGCATCGTCGGCGGCTAGGGCCGTGGGAGTCGAGGAGGGGCGGACACCGTGAGTCAGGGTCATCCGATCGTGCCGGCGCCCACTCCCCGCGGCTCGGAGCCAGCGGGGCCGAATCCGGCCGAGCCCCGGCTCGTCCCGCCGGGACAGCGGAGTGCCGTCCCGCCGCCCGCCGCGACGGGGACGTGGGTCGCCGGCCCGGAGCGGCGGGGTGGCCTGACCCCCATCTCGCTCTTCCTCACCCTGCTGGTCGCCTACGTCGCGATCGAGGTCCAACTCGTCCTGATCCTGGTGCTGATGGCGTTGGTGCTGGCGACCGCGATC
>JBBSNJ010000831.1:0-1945 GCA_038232775.1 Thermomicrobiales bacterium | reverse complement strand
CGAGAAGATCCTCGAGCACGGCGAGCCGCTGCCGCCCGAGTGGCCGATCCACGGCACGGTCGGCTACGAGTTCGGCGCCGCCGCCGGCGGCCTCTTCGTCGATCCGGCCGGCCGCCGGCCGTTCGACGAGCTCTACGCCCGCTTCATCGGCGAGAAGCCGAACTGGGGCGAGATCGTCGCCACCTGCAAGGGGCTGATGATGCGGACGGCGCTCGTCAGCGAGGTCAACGTCCTGGCCCAGGCGCTGAACCGCATCTCCGAGCAGGACCGCCACACGCGCGACTTCACGCTCGCCACGCTGCGCGACGCGATCCGGGAGACGATCGCCGCCTTCCCCGTCTACCGCACCTACGTCGTCTGCGACCGCGGGGAGGAACCGGTCTCGGACCGGGACCGGCGCTACGTCGAGGCCGCGATCGCCACCGCCAAGCGCCGGGCGCCGACGATCGACCCCTCCGTCTTCGACTTCCTGCGCGCTGTTCTCCTCCTCGCTGGGGGCCAGGCCGGCGACGCTCCGCTCTCGGCCGAGGCCCGCGCCGAGCGCTGCCGGTTCGCGATGAAGTTCCAGCAGTTGACCGGCCCGGTGATGGCCAAGGGGGTCGAGGACACTGCCTTCTACCGCTACATCCGGCTGACCGCCCTGAACGAGGTGGGGGGCGACCCGTCCCAGTTCGGGACCCTTCCGGCCGCCTTCCACCGCCAGAACGCCGAGCGCCGGCGGCGGTGGCCCGACGCGATGCTGACCACCTCGACCCACGACACCAAGCGCAGCGAGGACGTCCGCGCCCGGATCGCCGTCCTCTCCGAGTCGCCCCGCGAGTGGCGGGCGGCGATCAACCGGTGGACGCGGCTCAATCGCCGCCACAAGACGCGCGTCGACGGCCGCCCGGCACCGGACCGCCACGACGAGTACCTCCTCTACCAGACCTTGCTCGGCGCCTGGCCGGACGCGGCGGCGGCGGAGACCGCCCCCGACTTCCCCGATCGGATCGTCGCCTACCTGATCAAGGCGATGCGCGAGGCCCAGCTCCGGACCACCTGGACGGCCCCCAACGAGGACTACGAGGCGGCGACCGAGCGCTTCGTCCGCGCCCTGCTCGACCCCGCCACCGGCGCGCCCTTCCTCGACGACGCGGCGGCGCTGCGGACCAAGGTGGCCCACTTCGGCGCCTTTAATGCCCTCGCCCAACTCCTGCTCAAGCTGACCTCACCGGGCGTGCCCGATCTCTACCAGGGGACCGAGCTCTGGGATCTCAGTCTGGTCGACCCCGACAACCGGCGCCCGGTGGACTACGCCAGCCGCGCTCGCCTCCTGCGCGATCTTCGCCGAGCTCAACCCTCGACCAGCCTCGCCGCCGAACTGGTCGCGAGCAAGGCGGACGGCCGGATCAAGCTCTTCGTCGCCCAGCGGACCCTCGCCTGCCGCCGGGAGCGCCCCGACCTCTTCGCCCGCGGCGACTATCTGCCGCTCGACGCCGGCGGCCCCGCCGCCGACCATCTCTGCGCCTTCGCCCGCCGGCTTGCCGCTCCCGCCAGCCCAGCAGATCCGGCCGGCCCAGAAGACCCGGCCGAGGTCGTCGTCGCCGTCCCCCGGCTCGTCGCCACCCTCTGCCGGGGCGAACTGACGGCACCGACTGGCGCCGAAGTCTGGGGCGCCACCGCCCTCCTCCTCCCCCCCGCCCCCCCGGACACCGCCTACCGCAACCTCTTCACGGGAACCACCCTGCGCACCCTCGCCGCCCCGACCGACGGCTCGCAGCTCCCCCTCGCCGATCTCTTCGCCGCCTTCCCCATCGCCTTGATCGTGCGTCAGTAGCCAGACGCCAGACGCCAGACGCCAGACGCCAGGAAATCGTAGCGAGTCATCCCTCGCTCAAGGCTGGCAAAGCACGATTGCCCATCGACGACTGGCAACACACTACTGGCGTCTGCCGTCTGCCGTCTG
>JBBSNJ010000830.1:0-1952 GCA_038232775.1 Thermomicrobiales bacterium | reverse complement strand
GGTCGGGGAGGGGATGCCGCGCTCCCGCAGCCGCTCCACGATCCCCCGCAGGGTGACGCCGGCCAGCGCCCACTCGAAGACCAGGCGGACGACGGGCTCGGCCTCCGGGTCGAGCTCGTAGGCCGTCTTGGCGGCGTTGAAGACGTAGCCGAAGGGCGGGCGGGGCGAGACGAGGGGCTTCCCCGACTCGATCCGTGCCCGCCGCCCGCGCTGCGTCCGCTCCCGCAGCGTCTCCCATTCGTCGTTCGCCTTGTGGCCGGTGAACATCCAGAGCATATCGGCGACGACGCCGCGTCCGGAAAGCTCCGGCTGCGTGACCGAGACGACGGCGACGCCGGCCATGCGGAGCGTGCCGAGGATCACCATCGCGTGGTCCGGGTCGCGGGTGAGGCGGTCGCCCGCGTAGACGAGCAGCACGTCGTACTCGCCGCGTCGCGCCGATTCCAGCGCCCGCTGCAAGCCCGGCCGCTCGAAGATTTTGCCGGAGAGGGATTCCCGCACGACCTCGGCGACGGTCCATCCCTGTTCCACGGCGAAGGCCCGGCCCCGCGCCTCTTGGGTCGGGAAGCTGTAGCCTTCTTCCCCCTGTTCTTCGGTCGAGACCCGGCAGTAGAGCAGGGCTCGTTTCGTGGCGTCCATCGGCGTCCCCTTCGGTGCTAGAATCGCCCCGTCCCCATCCGACGCGAGACCGCCGGGTGGAGGCGTCCCGGCTGCGGCGTGGCTAGATCACGCCGCGGCTTTTTTTGCGCCCCCGTCGTCGGCCTCCCAGTCGATGAGTTCGTCGGCCGTCACCCCCAGCGCCGCCGCCAGCCGGCGCGCCGTGCCGATCCGGGGGCGCTGCAAACCGTTCTCCAAGCGGCTGATGTTCGCCCGCGTCACCCCGCTCCGCTCGGCCAGCTCTTCTTGGGTGACGAGCTTCCGCTCGCGCACCTCCCGCAACCGCAGCCGCACCTTTGACCCCCTCGCCGTCGCCGGCGTCCGCCCTTGCGAACGATACGATTAGTATACACCATCTTGACAGGAACGGTATAGTTGATGTATTATTAGCGTATTGAAGGAAGGAACGCCTTCAGCGACAAGCGGTCTCGGTAGCGGAGAAGGAGACACCGGTCATGGCAACCACGATGCGGCGGACCACCCGGCAGGCGACCCCCGAGCGGTGGCAGCGGGCGCTTGAGCGGGCGCTCGCCGCCGGCGTCCAGGTGCGGCAAGTGGGCAGCACGGGGCAATGGATCGCGACCAGCGCCTCCGACCCGACCGCCGCCTACAAGGTCGCCGTGACGAACGGCGTCGCCCACGGCTGCGACTGCAAGGCCGCCGAGTTCGGCGACCCCGTGTGCTGCCACCGGGCCATGTGGTTCCACCTGGCCGGCCTGCTCGACCCGGAGCCGCCCACTCCGGCGGCGCCGGCCCCGGCGATGATCCCCGCCCCCGATTGTCGCGACTGCCTCGGCGAGGGCTACCGGCGGATGCAGACCGGCGGCGGGTTGCCCGATTGGTGGGCGGTGCCGTGCCGCTGCCGGGGACGGGCGGCGCCGGCGGCGCTCGCGGCATAATCGATCAACAGGGGCGCCGCGACCATCGGGTAGGATGCACTGTCGCGTCCTTGACCTCTAGCTATGGCTTTCAACCAGTCGCGGGGTAGCCTGGCCCAAGTCTCGGTCGGGCTCTCCTAAAGCAGTAGGAGAGGGTCAATGCACCGCCGATCGTTCCTCGTGCTCCTCACCGGCGCGCCGGTCGCCGCGTCCATGCTCGTCGCGGCCCAAGTGACCGCCCCATCCGAGGCGGGGGTCTGGGCCGTCCTCCCGGCGGGAGCGAGCTACGACCCGATCCCCGAGGCCGCGATTGCCGAGGCCATCGCGCTCGCGGACCTCGTCAGCGTGGCGCGGGTTGATCTTCCTGAGGGTGTCATCCGTTTCCAGCGCTTCACTTCCCCGGCGGCGCTCCTCATG
>JBBSNJ010000829.1:0-1956 GCA_038232775.1 Thermomicrobiales bacterium | reverse complement strand
GGGAATGCCGGTCTTGAGGACGAAGACGATGCCGACCAAAGCGGCGCGGTCCGGGACGCGCGGCCGGCCGCCTGTGAGCTTGGCCGGTTCCTTGGGCAGGAACGGCTCGATGGCTTCCCAGAGGTCGTCGGGGACGAGGGCTTGGTGCTTCATGCAGCGGATGAGGCCACGTCCGTTGGGTATTGAAATGTCCTCTTAGTGAGCTCCGTGGCCGTCTCGACGCCGCGCTCGCGGGCCGAGGCAGCCTGGCCCTGATCGCGGGCGAAGCCGGGATCGGCAAGAGCGCGATCGCCCGGGTCCTCGCCGCCGACGCCGCGGCGCGTGGTGCGCTGACGCTGCGCGGCGGCTGCTACGACCGAGCCGTCACCCCGCCCTACGGACCGTGGCGGGAGCTCGCGGAGTCGGTCGCCGCCCGCGCCAACCTCCCCCAACTCGACGCCGCCCTGCGAGCCGGCATCACCGACGGCGGCGGCCAAGGCGACCTCTTCACTCGGGTCGGCGACGCGCTCGCGGCGGCACCGGCCCCGGTCCTCCTCCAGCTCGAGGATCTGCACTGGGCCGACCCCGGTAGCCTCGATCTCCTCCGCGCCGTCGCCCGCCGCGCCGACCAACTCCCGCTCCTGGTCCTCGTCACCTATCGGCCGGAGGACGTCACCCAGCGCCACCCCCTCTCGCCGCTGATCCCGCTCCTGGTGCGCGAGGCGGGCGCGGCCCGGATCGAACCCGGCCGCCTCGACGCCGACGCCCTCCGCGAGCTCGTCGGTCGCCGCTACCGGCTCCAACCGGCCGACGCCGACCGCCTCATCGTCCATTTGCAGCGGCACGCCGAGGGCAACCCCCTCTACGTCGAGGAGCTGCTGCGGACGCTCGAAGCCGACGGCTCGCTCCGGCCCAACGCCGGCGATTGGCTGCTCGGCGACCTCGAACGAATCGCCGTCCCCCCGCTCCTGCGGCAGATCATCGACGGCCGCCTCGACCGGCTCGGGGAGGACCTGCGGCAGCCGCTCGGCGTCGCCGCCGTCGTCGGTGCCGAGGTCGCGATCGACCTCTGGGCCAAGGTCGGCGAGTTCGACCAGGCGACCATCCTGAACGCGATCGAACGCGCCGTCGATGCCCACCTCCTGGTCGCCGCCGCCGATGGCACGACCGTCCAATTCAGCCACTCCCTGATCCGGGCCGCACTCTACGAGGGGGTGCTGCCGCCCCGGCGCCGGCTGTGGCACCAGCGCGCGGGCGACATCCTCGTCGCTGCCGGAGACGCCGATTCCGACGCCGTCGCCTACCACCTCCAGCAGGCGGGCGACGGCCGCGCCGCTGACTGGCTGGTCCGCGCCGGGGAACGGGCCCAACGCTCCTACGTCTGGCTCTCCGCCGCCGAACGATTCACCGTCGCCGCCGGTCTCCTGGCGCGCGCCCCGGAGCGCGAGCGCGAGCGGGGCTGGCTCCTCTATCGCGCCGGCCGCCTCCTCCGCTTCACCGATCCCGCCGCCGGCGTCGCTTCTCTCGAGGAAGCCGAACAGGTCGCGATCGCGGTCGCCGACCCGGTGCTGTCGGCCTACGCCCTGACCGATCGCGGGGCGCTCCGCTGCCTGGTCGGTGATCCCCGTCGCGGCTTGGCCGAGCTCGAAGCCGGGGTCGGTGCCATCGACGACCTTCCCCCCGACCACGCGGTGGTCGGGAGCGATGTCGCCCACTGGACGGCCGACGCTCTCCCGCCGCGCGAGCCCGAGAGCGCCGCCAGCGGAGTCGACGCGTCCGTGACGGGCGACGTCCGCCGCGGCACCCTGGTCACCTGGCTGGCGAGCGCCGGCCACGGCGCCGCGGCGATCGCGCTCGGGGAGGAGCTGCGGCGGCGGATCGCCGCGCTCGGTCCCGATCTCGCGCTTCCCGGTCGCTTCGCGGCCGGCGACGCGGCCTTCGGGCTGGGCCTTGCCTACGCGGCCCGCGGCCTGCCAG
>JBBSNJ010000828.1:0-1958 GCA_038232775.1 Thermomicrobiales bacterium | reverse complement strand
CGACCCCTGGTCGGCGCCCGCCTGCCTCGGACGGAACCCGGGTGATCGCTCCGGCTACCCGGAGAGATGCCCCCACCCCCGGCCCCCTCCCTCCCGGACGGTTCGGCGTTCGTCCCGGCGCAGCGGCTCTGGAGCGGCGAGAGCGGAGAGGCGTGGCGGCCGAGTGCCGGGGTGCCCGGCGGCGGGGGTGCGGTTCCGGCGCAGGTGCTCGCCGGCAGCACGGCCCCCGGAGCCCCGCGCTGGGGCCGGAACGCAAACTGTTCGGGAGAGAGGGGCCGGGGGGGGAGGGCAGCTCTCTGGGTAGCCGCAGCCATAACCCGAAGTTCGTATGACCCCGTTGCCCCGGTCCCGTGCGCGGGCGAGGGGAGATTGTCCCGCTCCCGGGACAGCAAGGGTCAACCAGGCTTTGGATCAATCGGCCGCCGCCGGCTCGCCGCTGAGCGGCCGCGTCTGGTCGGCGGGGCGAGGGGCGGTCGCCCGGCGGAGGAGGAGGAAGCCGACGGAGCCGGCGAGGGCCGAGGCGGCGAGGACGCCGATCTTGGCCGAATCGAGCAGGGCGGCGTCGGCGAAGGCGAGGTTGGCGATGAAGAGCGACATCGTGAAGCCGATCCCCGCCACCCAGGCCGCGCCGTAGATGTGGCGCCAGCCGACCCCCGCCGGCAGGACGGCGAGGCCGGACCGGACCGCCAGCCAGGCGGCCAGCGTGATCCCCGCTTGCTTGCCGACGACGAGGCCGAGCACGATCCCGACGACCACCGGACCCTCGAACCCGTCGGCGCTGCCGCCGAGCGCGACCCCGGCGTTGGCGAGGGCGAAGAGCGGCATGATCGCGAACGCGACCCAAGGGTGGAGGACGTGCTCCAGCCGCTGGAGCGGCGCCTGGACCGCCGCTACGCCGGTCTCCAGCTCCAGCACCGCCTCCTGCCGCGCCCCGTTGGTCAGCACGCTCCGGCCGTGTTCGCCGGCGGCGTCGAACTCGTCGAGCAACTGCCGACCGCGGGCGACGAACGCGTCCGGGTCGAGCCGGGTCCGGGCCGGGATCGTCAGCGCCAGGAGCACCCCGGCGATGGTGGCGTGGACGCCCGACTGGTAGACGGCCAGCCAGAGCCCGACCCCGAGCAGGGCGTAGACGACCGGCTGGTTGACGCCGAGCCGGTTGGCGGCGATTAGGGCGACGTAGATCGCCGCCGCCACCCCGAGGCTGCCGAACGAGACCTCGGCCGTGTAGAAGAGCGCGATCACCAGCACCGCCATCAGGTCGTCGACGATGGCCAGCGCCGCGAGGAAGATCCGCAGCCCGAGGGGGATCCGGTTGCCGACCAGCGCCAGCACGCCGAGGGCGAAGGCGATGTCGGTCGCCATCGGCACCCCCCATCCGGCGGCGCCGGCACCGCCGCGGTTGAGCGCGACGTAGATCAACGCCGGCACGACCGCGCCGCCGACCGCGGCCGCGGCCGGCAGGGCGGCGCGCCGGACCGTCGCCAGCTCGCCGACCAGGACCTCCCGCTTGATCTCGAGGCCGACGACGAAGAAGAAGATCGCCATCAGGGCGTCGTTGACCCAGAGCTGGAGCGACTTGCTCAGCCCCCACTCGCCGACCCCGAGCGTCAGCTTCGTCGCCCAGAGGTCGCCGTAGGCGCCGCGCCACGGGGAGTTGGCCCAAAGGAGGGCGACGACGGCGCAGGCGAGCAGGATGACGCCGCCGGCCGCCTCGGTGTGGAAGAACTCGCGGAAGGCGTACGGCAGCCGGCCCGCCGCGCGGCGGACCCCGGTCGACGCGGTCGTGGTCTGGCGCTGCATCTCCCCTCCGGGGTTCGATCAGTCGGTGACGGCGGCCGTGCGGTCGGCGCGGTTGGTCCGATTCTCGCGGGCGGCGCGGATGGCCAGCACCGCGAGGGTGATCGCCGTCAGCGGGGCGGCGAAGAGGAAGAGGGCGGTGCTGAAGACCGGCAGCGCGT
>JBBSNJ010000827.1:0-1962 GCA_038232775.1 Thermomicrobiales bacterium | reverse complement strand
TCAGCACGACGCTGGAGACACTCGGCCGGCGCCGCGTCGCCAAAGAACGTCGACCGCGGCTCGCAGAGGCATGGACCGAGCACGAAGGAATGCGCTCGGTCCGCTGTTGTCGACCTTCGGTGGACGGGCGCAGCAAGCAGCGCCCCTACCATCGAACAGCGGGGAATCGCGCACGGGATGATCGGCGAACCATCCCGCCTCCCCGACTCGACCGCCTACGGCCAGCTCGTCTCCAATAACGGGGTGATGATCAGCTCCTGGAGGACGGAGCCGGCGGGGAGGCGGACGGCGAAGACGATCGCCTCGGCGACGGTCGCCGGCTCCTGGAGCTTCGCCTCGTCCGGCATCGGGATCCCCTGCTCCGGGAAGCTGTCGAACCAGCCGGTCCGCATCCCGCCCGGGATCACGGTCGTGACCCGGATGTTGTCGGCCCGGCCCTCCACGCCGAGGCCGCGGCCGAAGCCGACCAGCCCGAACTTGGAGGCATGATAGGCGCTGGCGTTGCCCCAGGCGCGGACGGCCGCGGTCGAGGCGACGTTGACGATGTGGCCGCCCCCCTGCCGCTTCATCGCCGGGATGGCCGCCTTGGCGACCAGGAACGGCCCGCGCAGGTTGACGCCGACGACCCGGTCCCACTGCTCGATGGTCATCTCGGCGACGGGGAGGATGACGTCGGTGCCGGCGCAGTTGACGGCGACGTCGAGCCGGTCCCAGCGGCCGAGGGTCGCCTCGACGGCGCCGAAGACCGCCCCGGCGTCGCCGACGTCGCAGCCGAGCCCGATCGCTTCGCCGTCGCCCGCCCCCCCCCGGATCGCCGCCGCCGTCCGCTCGGCGGCGTCCGGTTTCAGATCGAGGCAGGCGACCCGGCAGCCGGTGCCAGCGAGGGCACCGGCGACCGCGGCGCCGAGGCCGCTGCCGGCGCCGGTGACGAGGGCGACGTGGCCGGCGAGGTCGCGGAGATCGGTCGTGGTCATCGGTGCGTCTCCTTCTTCGGTCATCGATCAGACAGATCCCTTCTCGGTCGGTTCTTGGTTGGAGGTCGTCCGCCGGCGACCATCGTCGACTTCCATGCCGGTCCGGGACGGCCCGACCAGCGTCGGCGTCGGGCGGCCGGATGCGGTGCCGCATCAGGCGCGGCCGAGGAGACGATCCGCCTCGGGCGCCCAGAGCGCGGGGGCGACGGGATGCTCGGGGCCGCCCCCCCGCTCCGACAAGAGGGCCTCGTAGAGGGCGGCCGTCCGCTCGGCGGTGGCGGCCCAGGTGAAGCCGCGCTCGACCCGGCGGCGGGCGGCGGCGCCCATCCGGGCGCGGGCGTGCGGGTCGGCGAAGAGGCGGGCGAGGCGGTCGGCCAGCGTCGCCGGGTCGCGGGGGGAACGAGGCAGCCGGTCTCGCCGTCGACGACGGTGTGGGCGATGCCGCCGACGGCGGCGCCGACAACGGGGCGGCCGCAGGCCATCGCCTCGAGCGGGGTCAGGCCGAACGGTTCGTACCAGGGGGTCGTGACCGCGACGTCGCCGGCCCCGTAGCACCAGCGCAGCTCGTCCCGACCACGGGCGCCGAGGCAACGGACCAGGTCGGCGACGCCGAGCTCGGCCGCCAACCGGAGGACTGCCCCGATCTCCGGCGTGGCGACCGGGTCGGGCGCGGCGGTCTCGCCGCCGACGACGAGGAAGCGGGGGGCGGTCGCCCCCTGGGCGCGGAGGAGGGCGAGGGCGCGGACGACGTTGCGGATGTCCTTGCGCGGCATCATCCGGCCGACGTAGACGAGGAGCGGGGCGTCGGGGTCGGGGCCGAGCCACGGCGCGAGCCCGAGGCGGCGGCGGGCCTCGGTCTTGGCCTCCGGGCGAAAGCGGTCGGGGTCGACGCCGGCCGGGATGATCGCGATCTTGGTCGGGTCGGCCCCGTAGTCGGCGACGAGCTCGGCCCGCTCGCCCGGGCACTGGGCGACGACCCGGTCGACGG
>JBBSNJ010000826.1:0-1964 GCA_038232775.1 Thermomicrobiales bacterium | reverse complement strand
CCCCCCCCCGGTGCCGCCGCCGACCACCCCCCCGGTGCCGGTCCCGACCAACACCCCGGTGCCGGCGCCCCCGTTCACCCCGGTCCCGGTCCCGACCAACACCCCGGCGCCGGCGACCCCGTTCACCCCGGTGCCGGTCCCGACTAACACCCCGGCGCCAGCGCCGACCTTCACGCCGGTGCCGGCCCCGACCAACACCCCGGTCCCCGTCCAGGCGGGTCTGGCGGCCCTGGCTCCGGTGGTCGATATCCACACCGGCACCTGCCCGAGCCCAACCGGTGAGCCGGCCTACGACGCCGGCCAGATGGAGCAGCAAACGTTCCCCGACCTGGCGGCGCTCCAGCAGACGGCCGATCGTCTGCTCGTGGCCGACGTCGACGGCGACGGCACGCCGGAGGCGGGGGTCGACGCCGACGGCGACGGCAACCTGGTCGATGCCGAGGTCCTCGTCCGCGGGGCGCAGGTGACCCCCGCGCTGTGGCAGACGTCGTCCCTCCGCATCGACGCCACGGTCGAGCAGTTGGGCGAGGGGTACACGGTCCTCGTCCACCGCGCCGCGGACGACTACGACACCTACCTGGCCTGTGGCAACGTCCCCGCTGGGTCGGCCGCGGGCGAACCGCTGGTCGTCCCGCTGCAACCGGTCAACGACTCGGGCACCTTCGGCTACGCCTTGATCGAGCAGCCGCTGGGCGGCACGCCGACCGTCGCCGAGCAGCGCTTCTCGCAGATCACGACTTTCCTGTTCCTGACGGAGGAAACCGGCGGCGCGCCGGCGGCCGCGACCGAACCGCCGCCGGCTCCGACCGAGGCGCCGGCGGCCGCCGCCCTGCCGCTCGACCTGACCCAGGCCGGGCCACTCCCGGCCGCCCTGCAGCAGGGAGAATGCGACACGCTGGGCGACGTCGTGGCGCCGCTGGGCGAGACGATCACACTCGCCCCGGACAGCTTGGTCGGACCCGACCAAGCGATCCCGGCGCTGCCGGGCGGATCCTCGACCACGGTCGACGTCGGTTTGGACGACATCGTCGCCGGCGGCCACGCGGTCGCGGTCAGCGCCGAGCCGGACGGCACGGTCGCGGCCTGCGGCACGGTCGGCGGCGTCCGCCTCGACGACGCCCTCATCTTCGGACTGCGAGAGCAGAACGGATCGGGTATCGCCGGCACCGCCTGGCTCCAGGCGGTCGACGACGGCCGCACCTCGGTGACCACCTACGTCTTCCCGGTCGAGGGCGACGCCGCGGCGGTCGCCCAGGGGACGCCGCCGGACGTCGCCCTGCCGGCCGAGCTGACGCAGGGGGTCTGCGACGCGGCGGGCCAACGGGTGGCCGAGCTGGCCCCGGTCTCGCTTGGTCGGTTGGCGAATACCCAAATCTCGGCGGAGGACATCGTCGGGCCGGACTCGGCGCTGCCGGTCTACACCAGCGTCACCTTCATCGACCCCTCGATCGACGACCTGCTCGCGGCGCCGCACTCGGTGCTCGTCCGCCAGGCGGACCAGGGCGCCGCGGTAGCGGCCTGCGGCGTGGTCGGCGGCTACCGCAACGGCAATAACCTCTTCTTCGCCTTCCGCGGGCAGAACGACTCCGGGTACTCCGGGGTCGCCTGGGTCACGGTGGAAGACGGGGGCCGGACGGTCGTCACGATCTTCCTGGCTTCGGGCCTGGCGGGGGAGGCGCCGGCCTAGTCGATCTCCCGACGTCGAGCCGCACGCCGCGTCGAGCGAGGGCCGGGGCGAACGCTCCGGCCCTCGCCTTTTTCCCACGCCCGCGGGCGCGGGGTAAGCACGCCGCGAGCATGCGGGGCCGTGGGGTTCGGGCCATCCATCAGCCGCAGCGGGCGGCCCGACCACCCGACCGGGGGGAGCGAACGCGAGCACGAGCGTTGCTTGACGCCCCCCGGAGGGGGGGCTACAATCGGGCGCGGCCGCGTCGCCCGGCACATCACTGTGTTGGGCGCCTATT
>JBBSNJ010000825.1:0-1965 GCA_038232775.1 Thermomicrobiales bacterium | reverse complement strand
CGGCATGGGCAAGCACCAACCAACGCCCTACGGCGTCAGGCGTCAGGCGTCAGGCGTCAGGCGTCAGGCGTCAGGCGTCAGGCGTCAGGCGTCAGGGGTTAGACACCTGCCGTCTGCCGTCTGCCCTCTGCCGTCTGCCGTCTGCCGTCTGCCGTCTAACGTCGCCAGCCGCTCCGCCGCCGCCCGCAGCGTCTCCTCCCGCTTGGCGAAGCAGAAGCGCGCCAGCAGCGGCGCCGGCTCCAGCCCGAGGTAGAAGGCCGACGGCGGCACCGCCGCCACCCCGACCTCGGCCGTCAGCCACCGGCAGAACGTCGCGTCGTCCCCGAACCCCAGACCCGAGATGTCCGCCATCAAGAAGTAGCTGCCCCCGATCGCCAGCGTCGGCAGCCCGCTCCCCTCCAGCGCCGCACGCAGTTGGTCGCGGCGGGCGCGGTACCCGGCCGCCAGCTCGGCGTAGTAGCCCCGCCCCGGCGCCGCCTCGAGCGCGGTCGCGATCGCCTCCTGGAACGGCGTCGCCGTCGCGAACGTCACGAACTGGTGGACCGCCCGCAGCGCCGCGCCCAACCCCGCCGGCCCCACCGCCCAGCCGACCTTCCACCCCGTCAGCGAGAACGTCTTGCCGGCCGAGTTGAGCGTCAGCGTCCGCTCCCACATCCCCGGCAGCCCCGCCAGCGGCACGTGCTCGGCCCCGTCGAAGACGATCCGGTCGTAGACCTCGTCCGTGACCGCGACCACCCCCCGCTCCCGGCAGAGCGCCGCGATCTCCTCCAACTCCGGGCGCGAGAAGACCTTGCCGGTCGGGTTGTGGGGCGTGTTCAGCAGCAGCACCTTCGTCCGCGGCCCGAACGCCGCCGCCAGCTCCGCCGGCTCGAACCGCCAGTCGGGAGGCCGCAGCCGCACCGGCCGCAGCGCCGCCCCCGCCAGCCGCGCCGCCGGCGCGTACGAGTCGTAGCACGGCTCGAACACCACCGCCTCGTCCCCCGGCCCCAGGAACGCCTGCAACGCCGCGAAGACCGCCTCCGTCGCCCCCGTCGTGACCGTTACCTCCGCCGCCGGATCCACCTCCCGCCCGTACAACCGCCCCCACTCGGCCGCGATCGCCGCCCGCAGCCGCGGCACCCCCGGCGACGGCGCGTACTGATTCCGCCCGGCGTCGATCGCCGCCTTCGCCGCCTCCCGGACGAACGCTGGCCCCTCGAAGTCGGGAAACCCCTGCCCCAGGTTAACCGCCCCGTACCGCTGCGCCAGCAGGCTCATCTCGGTGAAGACCGAGGTCCCGAACCCCCGCACCCGCTCGGCCGCCCGGCTATCCGTCACCACCCTGGACGCCCCCCTCCAAACGGACTCGTCAGGATCGCGCCTGTGTCGGAGGGCGCGACTCCACCCGACCCCGCCGAGCGTCAGGCGCCGAGGGGACGATCATCGCGGACTCGGTGCGCCGACGGCGACTTCGGTGAGGGGGGCGCCGGCCAGGCCAGACCGACCGAAGGCAGGGGCCACCTCCGCGATGAAGTCGGGGAGACCCTCATCCAGCGTCGGCTCCCCGAACGTGCCCGCCAGCCTTCCCCAGGCGAGCGCCGCCCATGCCGGCCGGCGGCGAACCGCGGCGAGGAGAGATGGGATAGCCTGAATGCCGACGCTCTCACCGGTTTCCCCATCGTAGACCACGGCGATCGTCCCTTCGGCCAGCCCAATGGGGTCGCAGATGCCACCGCTGCGCCGGCCGCGGTCAAAGGAGACCAGCAGCTCGTCCGCCGGCACGTCGTAGCTAACCCGCGCGCGGTCGGGGTCGAAGGGCGAGGCGGGCCAGAACGGCAGAGGCAGCGTCTTGGTCGGTTTAGCGGTCGCGCTCGTGGTCATCGCGGCACCTCGTTCGGGGGGATGCGGGACGTTGGGTACGCCGTGATGATCTGCCTCGCCCAGGTACCGGGCGGCGGCACCGGCTCGTACCCAACGACGACTCTT
>JBBSNJ010000824.1:0-1967 GCA_038232775.1 Thermomicrobiales bacterium | reverse complement strand
CTCTCGCCGGAGTTGCTCGCCTTCCTGGAAGTCTTCGTCAAGAACCGCGGCGTGATCAAAGACGTCGAGGCGGAGCTCGGCATCTCGTACCCCACTGTCCGTTCCCGCCTCGACGAGGTGCTGCGCGCAATGGGCTTCGCCGCCGCCGGCGACGAGCGCTCGCCCCGCCAGATCCGGGCACAAGCGAGGGAGGAGCGGCGCCAAATCCTCGAAGAACTCAAATCAGGCCGGATCACCGCCGACGAGGCCGCCAGCCGGTTGGCCACCACCCAGCGTCCGTAAGCTTCCGTTGGGGGCAGCGGCCCGACTCGACCAAGGAGAGCGTCGTGGTTGGAGGCAGCAATAGCCGCCCGCCGAGGCGGGGGAGGCTGAGCGACGAGCCCATCATTGCGCCGCCCGCTGTTCCGAATCGAGATCGACGGCGGCGAACGTGGGCAGAACCCGCTCCATCTCGCGGTGTCGTCCCTGCTCAATGGGTCGGGGATCGATGCCGCCGGCCAGCCGGTGCCGCCGCAACGGCTGGTCGCCCAGACTGCCCAATCGCGAGGGGTCCGCGGCTCCGGGAGCCATTTCCACGCGATGGGAGATCCGGCGTGGCGCGGCCAAGCACCGAAGGAGGCGGCGGGGACCGAGACCGAACGGGAGCGCCCTTCTCCACTTCCGAGAGGCGAAAACGGAGGACGAGCGATGAACGACCAGGCGCGGGACACCCGGCAGCAGCGGGCCAGCGAGCACGGCGAGGAATCGTTCCCGCTCGATCCTGAGCGCCCGCTGGCGATCATGGTCGACAACCCGAACGGCCAGGTGAGCATCCGCGGTACCGAGCGCACGGACCTGGTCGTCCGCTACCAAAAGCACGGCGTCCCCGGCACGACCGCCTACGACGAAGCTCAGCTACTGATCGAGGCCGAGGCGAATCGGCTCACCGTGCGGCCAATCCTCCCTTCCGGCTCCGACTGGAGCGGTGCCGCCTTCTCGGTCGGGTCGGGACGGGCCACCCGGTCCCGCTTCGCCGGAGGCGGAGTGCGGGTCGTCGCCGGGAGGGCGGTCGCCGAGACGCGGCGGGCGTTCGCCGGCGCCGTCGGTCAAGCAGTCTGGTACGACCTCGAGGTCGAGCTCCCGAGCTCGGCGATCGGATCCGACCTCGACCTCGCCTCGGCCTCGGGCCGGGTGGCGGTCGAGGCCGTCACCGGCAAGACGCGGGTCCGCACAGCCTCCGGAGAGGTCGAGCTGCGGGCGAGCCGAGGGGAGATCGCGATCGAGACCGCCAGCGGTCGGGCGACCATCGAAGGCGCCCACGGCCCGCTTCGGGTACGAACGGCGAGCGGCGAGGTCCGGATCACCGCCCACGACGTGCCGTCCCTCTCGCTCGAGACCGCGAGCGGCGACGTCCAGTTCTCGGGACTCCTCGCCGGCAAGGGCCCGTTCGGCGTCAAGACGGTCAGCGGCGAGGTCGTGCTCGATCTCGCCGCGCCGGCGCTCGAGACCGGGGGTGAGCCCGATCTGTCGCTCGCCTTCCAGACCGTCTCCGGCTCCGCCGCCGTGCCCCCCCCCTTCCGCGCCGCCGGCCGTCGCGCCTGGCGCGTGGGCAGCGGCAGCGGCCCGAGAGTGTCCGTCAAAACCGTGAGCGGAGATCTGACGGTGAGCCTGGAGGAGCGAGCCGCACCGAGCGCCGGGGCGGAGGCGCAGACGACGGCCTCCCCCTCGGTGCCCGTGCGGGCGGAGCCGCCGCCCGAGCCGCCCACCCCGCCCGAACCGCCGGAGCCCCCCAACTCGTCCATTCCACCCGAACCGGCTGAGCCGCCCGAGCCCGAACCGCCGGTGTCCTTTCCGGGGTCGAGCGCCGTGGGCCACGATGAGAGTGGGGAGGACGAGTCCGTCGCCGCCGACGAGTCGCCGCTGGACCGCCTGGAGGTCCTCCGAGCGGTCGAACGGGGGGAGCTCGACATCGAAGAAGCGTTGCGGCG
>JBBSNJ010000823.1:0-1984 GCA_038232775.1 Thermomicrobiales bacterium | reverse complement strand
GTGAGCGCCGGCGCCGCGGCGGCGCCGCCGACGATCGTCCGCGGACCGGGCTCGTCTCGTTCTTCCGCCGGGAGCCACCGGGAATGACCCGCCATCGTCAGCCCCCGTACCGGCGGGCGATCACCGCCCCGAAGACGAGGTGAAGGCCGCCGAAGCCGATGGCCATCAAGGGGTCGCCCCAGGCGACCGGGGCGGCGAGGGCGACGACGCCGACGAGCATCGCGCCGCCCCCCATCAAAGGCACCGGCGGCACCGAGTGGGCGCCCGCCGCCACCACGCCGCAGCCGTAGAGGAGCAGCCAGAGCCCAGGCAGCAGATCGAACCGACCGGCGAAGGCGAGGGCGATCGTCAGCGGCACGCAGGCGACGAAGACCGGCACCAGGCCGAAGGCGACTCTGCGTCCCGCTCCCGTCCAGATCGGCGGCAGGCCGACCCGCCGCGCCTTTCGGTCCATCGCCCAGAGCGCGATGCCGAGGGCGAGCAGTGCCTCGACCAGCCAGACCGTCAGCCACCCCTCCCAGGTGCGCTGGCGGGCGGCGATCAGCGCCGCCAGCAGCGCCGTGCCGCCGATCGCGACCGACCCCCGGCCCGGCACCGCGGTGAAGGCGGCGGCCCGCTCCATCGTCTCCCGGATGAAGCGAAGGTTGTCGATCGCGCGCAGGTCGAGCGGCGCCGGCGGGGCCGGAGAACCGGGGCGGAGCGGTCGGGGTTCGGTCATGGGACCATCCTACTGCGCTCTGTGCTGCTGTCAAGTACTTTGCCAAACAGAGTGGGAAGCGCCTACGATGCAACACTGATCGAGGGAGAGCAGGTCGCCCACCGCCGCCAGCCGGGCGAGGCCGGCCTTTAGCCCGCCTGGCGGATTGCGGGGTGTTGCTTGTCCCGCTGCTTGCTGCCTACCGGAAGAGGGCGGCCAGCGGTAGCCGGAAGCCGGTCAGGGTGCCGTCGCCCGCCGGCACGTCGCCGCCGAGCAGGAGCGGCGGCGAGCCGGCGCGGTGGACCGCCACCTGGCGCGGCGCCGGCCAGACGACCCAGACGGCAGGCACGCCGCGGGCGAGGGAGAAGGCGACCTTCGCCGCGACGTCGGCGGGCTGGTCGCCGGGGGAGACGATCTCGACCGCCAGGTCGGGCAGAACGGCGGAGTAGCCGCGCCGCTCCTCGCGCGGCGGCAGGCGCTCGGCGCGGATGAAGGCGACGTCGGGGGCGCGGACCAGGTCCGGCGCCCGCTCGAACAAGAACCCGGCTTCGGCCAACACCAAACCCAACCGCCGAGGATCGACGTAGCTCTTGAGCGCGAAGACGAGCTCGGCTCCGAGTTCCCCGTGCTCCAGCCCTGGCGGCGGCATGCGGACCGGCACCCCCTGGATCAGCTCGTAGCGGCCGCCGTCGTCGGGCAGGGCGGCGAATTCCTCGGCGGTCATGAGCTTGGTCGCTACCACGCGCGGCTCCCGCTCGAACGTTCCCGACGACGGCTGGCACCGAAGACGGGGCATCGTACCACCCGGGCCAGAATCCCCGATCCAGCGGTGCCCGCCCTCCCTCGCCTTCTCCGGCCGGCCGCCACCCATCGAAATACCGGGGATCCTCGTCCCGCGCCCGCCGGCCGACTCGGCGAGCATGACGAGCCGAGTCGAGCCGAAAATAGGGCCGTGAGCACATGCGCCCCCCGCGTTTGGCCCCGCCGGTTCGGGCGTTGGTCAGACGACGAACATCCCCGCCTCGTCGAACTCGATCGACCGCGGCTCGGCCAGCGTCTCGACCCGCCCCCCCGCCAGCAGCTCCGGCAGCAGCGGCTCGGAGGCCCAGAACTCCTCGACGTGCTTCGTGTCCCGGATGCGAGCGATCCGCGCCCCCTCGGTCGTCGTCTTCAAGCAGGAGGCTACGGCGACATAAAGCGCCTGCCGGTCGCTCTCGACGGTCAGCGGGATGCGCCCGCCTTGGGGCGCCTTGGCGGTGATCAGGTTCATGAACGTTGCCACCGGGT
>JBBSNJ010000822.1:0-1989 GCA_038232775.1 Thermomicrobiales bacterium | reverse complement strand
GTCGGCGCGCTCGACGCCGGCGACGAGGTGGGCGTGGCCGGGGGCGAGCGCGGCGAAGAGTCCGAACGCGGCGTCGACGTGGAGCCAGGCGCCGCCGGGGTGGGCGGCGCAGCGGTCGGCGACGGCGGCCAGGTCGTCGAAGGCGCCGGTGTTGACCTCCCCGGCGTTGGCGACGACGATCGCCGGACCGGGGATGGTGGCCAGGGCGGCGCCGAGGGCGGCCGGGTCGAGAGCGCCACCGGGGGCGGGAAGGCGGCGGACGGCGTCGCGGCCGAGGCCGAGGGTCGCCAGCGTCTTGCGGGCGCTGGCGTGGATCTCGGTCGAGGAGAGGACGGGGATCGGGGGACGGCCGGCGAGGCCGTCGGCCGCGGGGTCGAAGCCGAGGCGGGCGCCGGCCCACTGGCGGGCGGCGGCGAGGCCGACGAGGTTGGCCATCGTCGCGCCCGAGGTGAGCGCCCCGGCCCAGTCCGGGGGCAGACCGAACAGCGCCTTCAGCCAGCGGAGGACGGTCGCCTCGGTTTCGACGGCGGCGGGGCTGCCGAGCCAGAAGCCGGCGTTCTGGTCGAGGGCGCTCGCCAGCCAGTCGCCGGCGAGGGCGGCTGGGGTGCTGCCGCCGTTGACAAAGCCGAAGAAGCGCGGCCCCGGCGAGGCGACGACGCCGGGCTCGGCGCGGGCGAACCACTCGGCGACGGCTTGCTCCGGCGGGCAGCCCGTCTCCGGCAGCGGCTGATCGAGGGCGGTAGCCATCGCCTGCGGCGAGACGGCGCGGCTGACCGGCCGCTCCGGGAGCGAGGCGAGGTAGTCGCGGGCGAGAGCGTGGGCACGGTCGAGGGCGGGTCGGAAGCGGTCCGCTAGCGCGTCGGGGGTGTCGAGGGCGGCGGCATCGCCGGGGTTTGGCGTCACGGGTCTTCCTCGGGCACTGGGGGCGGCCACTCCGACGGGGGTCGTCTGGAGCGAGGAGTCGCCTCTCTCGCTCCCGCTGCCGTGGACGAGGGGGCGGCGATGCTTCGGTGGTCACCCGACGCTGGCAGCGGGTGCCAGGATAATACGGAATCCGGGAGAATACTTTGCCTTCCCGCGGCGGCGACCGGCCCTCACCCCCAGCCCTTCTCCCGGTGCGCGGGACCGGGGCGAGGGGGTGCCGGGTCGCGGACCGCCGGGGAACACCCGCGGTGCACCCGGATTCCCTATGACGCCTCGGCCGCCTCCCCCAGCGCCGGAAGGTGAGGAGGCTGGCCGCGGGCGATTGGGCCGGCCGGGGCGGGGGAGCCAAAGCGGGGATGACGAGCCGGTGGCGCCCGGTTGCGCCGGCGAGCGGCCTCACCTCTCGGCGAGGACCGGACCGAGGCGGCGAATCCCCTCGGCGATGCGGGCTTCGGGCAGGGTCGAGAAGTTGAGGCGCAGGGCGCGACGGGTGGCCGGGGTCGGTGCCGGCGAGAACCAGGCGCCGGGGAGATAGATGACGCCGGCGGCGGCCGCCCGCGGCAGCAGCGCGACCGCGTCCGCTCCTTCGGGCAGCTCGACCCAGACGAAGAAGCCGCCGTCGGGCGCGGTCCAGCGGACCCCGGCGGGCATGAACTCGGCCAGCGCCGCGAGCAGGACGTCGCGGCGGCGGCGGTAGACCGGGCGGACCGCGACGAGGTGGTCGTCGAGGAAGCCGTCGGCGGCGTGGAAGCCGGTGCGGGTGCTGATCCGCTCGTTGTGGATGTCGGACCCCTCCTTGGCGAAGAAGAGCGCCTCGGCCAGCCGCGGCGGGGCCGCCGCCCAGCCGAGCCGGAGGCCGGGGGCGAGCGTCTTCGAGAAGGTGCCGAGATAGACGACCTCGGGATCGAGGGCGCGCAGCGGCGGGGGCGGCGGCCGGTCGTACCAGAGCTCGCCGTAGGGGTCGTCCTCGACGACGACGAGGCCGTGGGCGCGGGTCAGGTCGAGTAGGTGCTGCCGCCGGCCGGGGGAGAGGGTGGCGCCCGAGGGGTTCTGGAAGGTGGGGAC
>JBBSNJ010000821.1:0-1990 GCA_038232775.1 Thermomicrobiales bacterium | reverse complement strand
GGTCCCCGCTGCCACTGCGGCTCGTTGGGCTGCCTCGAAGCCTACGTCGGCGGCTGGGCGATCACCCGTGACGCCGAGCTCGTCGCCACCACCACCGACGGGCTCGCCCTCCTCGCCGCCGCCGGCGGCGGTCCCCTCACCCCGACCGTCGTCGCCGCCGCCGCCGAGACCGGCGACCCCGCCGCCGGCGCCATCCTGGAGCGCGCCGGCCGCGCCCTCGGCGCCGTCGCCGGCGCCATGATCAACCTCTTCAACCCCGATCTGATCGTCGTCGGCGGCGGCGTCGGCACCCTCGGCGAGGCCCTACTCGCGCCCGCCCGCCGCGCCACCGCCGAGCTTTCCTTCCCCGCTCCCCGTGCCGCCGTCCGCCTCATCCCCTCAACCCTCGGCGACGACACCGCGCTCCTCGGCGCCGCCGCCCTCGCCGCCGCCCCCGACCCGACGGAGTGACGCTGGCCGGCGGCGTCCCTGACCGAGCCGCTGAGCAACTCGCTATTGGCCCCGTCGGAGCGAGGACTGTCGCCGATTCCTCCACTCCAGCGGACCGCCTCGGGGAGCGGCGAGCGGTGCCCGTGGCGCCGCCACAACTCGCAGATCCCCGCTCATGCTCCGACCGTGACCGCACCTGATCGGGCGGCGCGCCCAACAGCCCGACCGGCGTGGCGACCGTCCGGCTTGACACCCCACTGAGCCGATGCTAGATTCCGGCCGTTCTACCCGAATCGGCACACCGGCCGCTCGCTCCGAGCCGGCGCCTCCGACACTGCCGCCGGCCAGCCGGGGGCGGTTCCGACGCCCACCAGCGCAGGGTTTCTCGATGGCATCTCCGGGATCGGTCTCCTCTCGCGGCGAAGCGAGCGGTTCCCGGAACCCGACCCCCGACGGACGGAGCGGCCATGCTGCGCTACGCGGTCAATCGGATGTTCTGGTTCGTCCCCACCCTGCTCGCGATCACCGCGCTCACCTTTCTGATCCTCAAACTCACCCCCGGCACCGGCGTCATCCCCGCCGGCGCCCAGCAGATCAGCCCCGACATGATCCGCCGCCTCGAGCAGCAGTACGGGCTGGACAAACCGCTCCCCCAGCAGTTCGCCGTCTACGTCGGCAACGCCGTCCGCGGCGACTTCGGCACCTCGTTCGCCTTCCGCCCCCAGACCGTGCGCTCGATCATCGCCCGCACCTTCCCGATCTCTCTGCGGCTCGGTGCCTACGCCACCCTCTTCGCGGTCGTCGTCGGCGTCACCCTCGGGGTGTTGGCCGCTGTCAACCAGAATGGCGCCCTCGACTACTTCTCGGTCACGCTCGCCATCCTCTTCTACAGCCTCCCCAACTTCGTCCTCGGCTTCCTCTTGGTTCTCCTCTTCGTCGTCTGGCTCCCCGACCGCGGGCTCGACCTCGGCTTCAACATCGGCGGTCTCGACGGGTGGCGGGACTGGATCCTGCCGACCGTCGCCCTCGGCGCCGCTCCCCTCGCCACCCTCGCCCGCTACACCCGCGCCAGCGTGATCGAAGTGATCCGCTCCGACTACGTGCGGACGGCGCGGGCCAAGGGGCTGGCCCGCAATCGGGTCATCATCCGCCATGTGCTCAAGAACGCGCTGATCCCGGTCGTCACCCTGATCGGGCCGATCTTCGCCGCGGTCGGCACCGGCTCTTTCTTCGTCGAGGCCGTGTTCAACGTCCCCGGGATGGGGCCGTTCTTCATCACCAGCATGATCAACAAGGACCAGCCGATGATCCTCGCCGTCGTCCTGATCTATGGCATCTTCCTGGCGACGATGAACCTGGCCGTCGATCTGCTCTACGGCTTGATCGACCCGCGCATCCGCTACTAGCCCGAGCGGCCCCCGCTCGGACGGGAGGAGACCCCGGTGTGAGCGATCTCTCCCCATTCCCTGCTGGAGCCGACGCTCCCCGATGTGCCGTCACTGGCGCTGCCCAGCTTCGGGGGCGCTGATGGCGCAATCGCAAGCCGAGGTCGCCGCCGGCG
>JBBSNJ010000820.1:0-1996 GCA_038232775.1 Thermomicrobiales bacterium | reverse complement strand
GGCGGCGCTCGCGGCCGGGGGCGGCGCGGACTCAGCCTCGGCGCTGGTCTGGGAGGTGCCGCCGCGGCGGGCCTCGGCCTGGGCCTGGGCGTCCGCCATCCGGCTCTGGAGCCAGCCCATCGCGCCCTTCTGGCGGACCGGGTTCTCGCCGCTCATCACCACCACGTCCTCGACTGGTCGGGGCGGACGGTAGCCGAGGCGGCGCTGCTCCGGCAGCTCGGGCAGCTTCGGGAACCAGTCGAGCAGGCGGCCCCAGCCGGTGATGAACCACTGCTGGACGACGCTGTAGACGCTTTGGGTCGCCCAGTAGAGGACCGCCCCGGACGCGAAACTGTAGCCGAAGACGATGACCATCAGGGGCATGAAGTTCATCATGCTGTTCATCAGGCGCTGCTGGGAATCCTCGATCGGCCCCTGGTTGGCCGGGCGCATCATCTGCGTCTGGACGAACTGGAAGAGGGCGGCCAGGACCGGCAGCAAGAAAATGGGGTCGGGCTGGGCCAGGCTGTTCAACCAGAGAAACCCGCCGTGCCAGTAGCCGGTGTCGCTCTGGGAGAGGTTCCGGATGCCCTGGTAGAGCCCGAGGAAGATCGGGATCTGGATCAGCATCGGCAGGCAGCCGGACATCGGGTTGGCGTTGTGCGCCTGGTAGAGCGCCATCGTCTCCTGGGTCAGGCGCTGCCGGTCCTTGCCGTGCTTCTTTTGCAGCTCCTTGATCTTCGGCTGCAGCTCCTGCATCGCCTTCGAGGAGCGGATCGACTTGACCGTCAGGGGGAGCACGATCGTCTTGGCGATGATCGTGAAGGCGATGATCGCCAGACCACCGGAGCGGAACAGCCCGGCCAGGCTCTCGAGCGACCATTCGATGAAGCCGACGTACTCGTTCCAGACCGGGATCGAGACGGCTGGTACCAGGACCGAGGCGTGGAGCGCCTGGGCGAGGGACGCGAGGGTGGCGAAGAGCGGCACGAGCACCTAGGAAAGCCTCCTCCCGCCTCGGGCGGGACGGGGATACGCGGCGTCCGTCGGGCGCCGGGGTCGGGTCGGACCGCGGCGCGGGGGGCGGAGCGTCCACCGGATTCGGGCCACCGGGACGCCCGGGCGTTCGGCGGCGGTCGGGCTCAGGGAACGGGGTCGTAGCCGCCCCGGCCGAAGGGGTTGCAGCGCAGGATTCGCCAGACCGAGCGCGCGCCACCCCTGATGATACCGTACTTGGCGATCGCCTCGTAGCCGTACTCGGAGCAGGTGGGGGCGAAGCGGCAGGCCGGAGGGAGCGCCGGCGACAGGAACCGGCGGTAGCCGGCGATCAGCTTGAGCGCCAGCCAGGCCGGCGGGGTCGGACGCGAGGTCGGCTCCGGGTTCGTCTCCATGGGGGCTCCGGTCGGGGACGGGCTGTCGTCGCTGAGGGGAGCATACCCGGCTGAGCATCCGACACCCCGGCGCCGGAGGAACCCACTCCCCGGCGCCTGCCTCCGCCTCAAACAAACTTCGGGTCATCACTTCCGCTACCCGGAGAGATGCCCTCACCCCCGGCCCCCTTGCCCCGGTCCCGTGCGCTGGAGAGGGGAGCGTGTCCCGCTCCCGAGAGCGGAACGGTGCAACCGAGGTTCGTATCACTCCCCGAGCCGGGAGGACGAGCCCGACGGAGGTCGCGGCTTCGTCCGGGTCGGCTCGCCGGAGCGGGTTGGTGGACTGGCCGAGCTTCGGCCGCCGCGGCGCGACGATCGCCGCCGCGGCGGGGTCGGGGCAGCGGCTTCGCCCGGACGATGGGATCGTTCGGCTGGGTTGGTCGGGTCAGCCGGGGCGAGGAGGTTGGCGCTGCGGGCGATCCGGTCGAGCAGGAGGCGGGCGGTCGCGAAGTCGGGGAGCTCCACGACGGTGCCGCGGAGGATGACGACGACGTCGTGGCCGGGCCGGAGGCTGGGGTGGAGGGCGCGGAGGGCTTCGCGGACGAGCCGCTTGAGCCGGTTGCGCTGGACCGAGCCGCCCGACTTCT
>JBBSNJ010000819.1:0-1998 GCA_038232775.1 Thermomicrobiales bacterium | reverse complement strand
GTCTCGGCGATGGACCGGGGATCAGGGAAGCGACGGGGCACGATCACCCGGCGCCAGGAGTCCGGGGCACGACCCCATTATAGGTGAGCCCGCCCCCGAGCCGAACCAGGTCGACCGGCGGGTCAGGGCCTCGCCAGACGGTCTCCGGTTGAACCGTTCGGTGATCGGAAGCAGGAACGTCTCCCCGCTCCCGCGCACGGGACAGGGGGAAGGGGCCGGGGGTAAGGGCATCTCTCCGGGAAACGGAAGCCTTCACCCGAATTCCGTAACAGGCTCCCGCGCTGCCCGCGAGTCCGCGCCGCGCCCCCGGCCGGCGTCCTCCGCAGTGGTCGCCGTTGCTCGGCGATCCATCCCCCGGCGGTCCCCGCGACCGCCGGCCCTGCCGCCAGGTGCCCGATCCGGCGTCGTCCCGCCGCCCTCGCGGGGCCGACCCGGTGGCGGCGGCCGTGGGCTGGAGCCGGGATTGCGTCCGCCGCGTCGAGCCGGGCCTGACCGCTTCCTCGCCGAACCCTAGCGGCGCGTCGGGAGGGGTGCTATAAGGCGGCGCGGCGGCGGCGCGAGCGGGACGGGGGGCGGGTTGGATCTGGTGCGGCTGATCGAGTTGGGCGGGGTGGCGGCGGTCGCCGCGATCCTCGGCTCGATGCTCGGGCTCGGGGGCGGGGTCTTCCTGGTACCGATCCTGACGCTCTTCTTCGGGGTCGACCAAAAGCTGGCGATCGGGGCCAGCGCGGTCGCGGTCGTCACCAACTCGGTCGTCGGCTCGTCGGTCCACCTGCGGTCGGGGTTCACCAATCTGCGGTTGGCGATGCTGCTGCTGGTGACGACCGCCGTCGGGGCGACGCTGGGGGCGCTCTTCGGCGTCCGGGCCGATCCGGACATCGTCTACGGGGTGTTCGGCGCGGTGCTGATCTACGCGGCGGTTTCCATGGTGTTCGGTCGGGAGGCGCGGCCGGCGGCGGCGGTGGCCCCGACGGCGGGTCTGGACCTGGAGCCGCCGCCGGCGCCCGGCCCCGACCCGCCCCGGCTCGGGGCAGCCTTCGCCGACCCGGCCAGCGGCCACCACGTCACCTACGCGCCGGCCCGGCTACCGCTCGGGCTGGGGGCCAGCCTGGGGGCGGGGGTGATCTCGGGAATGCTCGGGGTCGGGGGCGGGGTGGTGATGGTGCCGGTGATGAACCTGGCGATGCGGGTCCCGGTCAAGGCCGCGGTCGGCACCTCGGCCCTGATGGTCGGGATCACCTCGGTCGCCACCGCCTTCGTCTTCTACTCGCGGGGGGAGATGGACCCGACGATCGTGGTGCCGTCGATCCTGGGGGTCTTCCTCGGCGGGCAGCTCGGCTCGCGTCTGACGCGGCGGGTTCGGGCGCGGCGGCTAGCGGGGCTCTTCTCGGTGATCCTGCTCTACCTCGGCCTGTCGCTGCTGCTGCGGGCGTTCGGGATCGAGCTGCCGGGGCAGCGCTGACGCGGGTGGCTGGCGGTGGCCGGCTGGCCGCGGGGAGGGCGGGGCACGGATGGCGGAGCGCGGGACGACGCCGGAAGGGCGGGGGGCGGAGCTGCGGCCGTTGGTGGCGGCGGTGGCCGCGACCCTGACTTGGGGGTTCCGGCTCGGGGCGGCGCTGCTGACGATCGGGCTGGCGCTGGCGCTCTGGCGGCGGGAGCCGCTGGGGACCGAGGTCGATCCCTTCGGCGAGGTGGTGCCGGCGCTACTGGCGGGGCGGACGGAGGGGGTCGTCGAGCTCGCGATCATCTGGTTGATGGGCGTGCCGGTGCTGGCCGTGGTCGTCGTCCTGATCGGCTTCGTGCGGCTGGGGGACCGCCGCTCCGCGGTCACCTCGCTGCTGGTGCTGCTGGTGCTGGGGGTCAGCATCGGGCTGGCGCTGGGGCGGTAGTGACGAGTTGCCAGACGGCAGACGGCAGACGCCAGACGCCAGACGGCGGTTGCTCGTTGCTGGTGCTGGGCGGCGACTACGGTGGGCAGTGGAGCCAGGAGGCGGAGAT
>JBBSNJ010000818.1:0-2012 GCA_038232775.1 Thermomicrobiales bacterium | reverse complement strand
CCTGTGGTCGGGCGGGTGGGCCTCGTTCCCTCGGCCGGGCCCCGCCCCGGGGGGGGGGGGCGGGGCGGTGGGGCCCTGCGCGCCCGGCGGCGGGGGGCGGCCGCCGCCCCCCCCCCACGACCCGGCGGCGATGGCCACCGCCGCCCGCCGGCTGCCGGGGGTCGCCTTCCACGACAGCCCCGCCGCCGCCGCGGTCGGGGCGGACGCCGTCCTGCTCTGCACCCCCTGGCCCGAGTACCGCGCGATCAACCTCGCCGCCGTGGCGGCGACGATGCGGGGCGACCTCCTGCTCGACGGGCGCAACATGCTCGACCCGGCGGCGGCGGCGGCGGCCGGCCTCCGCTACGAGGGGATCGGGCGGGGCCGCCACCGCTTGGCCGCCCTCCCCGCCGAGCGCCGCCGACCACTCGCGGCCCCCGCCCGCGAACCTCGCCTCCTCCCGCTTGCCGAGCTGGACGGAAACCTAGCCGAGTCCGAGCCGGCACGCGGCTCATTCGGGTCGCACCCCTAGCGCGAGGCGCATGAAGCTGACCGGCCGCGACCAGCCGTAGGGGCGCTGCTTGACGCGCCCGTCGCCCGTAGGGCGACAGTGGCCCACCGAACCACCCCGCGGCCTCGGGCCGACTCTTTTGCAAAGCGCTGGAGCGTGCCGGGAGAAACGATCGGTCCACTCGGTTCCGCCGTGTCGGGGAGCTGCTCAACATCGTGGGTCGCCGTCACACGCGGGACGCTCACCGTCAGCCGAGGCCGTCCCAATCAGTGATACGGAATCCGGTGGCACCGTGCCGCTCTGGTAGCCGAGGGGTCCCCTCTCCTGCCGCAGCGGGAGAGGGGCCGGGGGTGAGGGAATCTCTCCGATTGGCCGAAGCCATTGCCCGAGGTTCGTATCATACGGAATCCGATCGAGCCGTTCCGCTTCCGGGAGCGGACAACCTTCCCTCTCCCGCGCCCGGCACAGGGGAAACGGGGCCGGGGGTGAGGACATTCTCCCGGCAGGCCGACGCCCGAATCGAGGCTCCGCCATCCGAACCCCCATCACCCCGCCGTGGCGCCGGCCTCGCCCTCACCGCCACCGCCGCCACCGCCGACCCGCTGGGGCAGGTCGAGCGTGAACACCGCGCCGCCGCCATCGGCGTCGGCGACGGACAGCTCGCCCCCGTGGGCGCGGGCGATCAGCCGGCTGATGTAGAGGCCGAGCCCCAGCCCGTCGCCGGGGACCGCCTCCCCATCCCCCTCCCGCCGGTAGTAGCGCTCGAAGAGGCGCGTTTTCGCCTCGTCGGGGACGCCCGGCCCGTGGTCGCGGACGGTCAGCCGCACCCGCTCCCCGCCGACCCGCGCCAGCCCGACTTCGATCTCGCCGCCCCCGGTGTGCTTGACGGCGTTGCCGACCAAATTGGTCACTACCTGCTCGATCCGGACTGGATCCCAGACCACCGGCAGTCGTTCCGGGACCGATGCCCGCACCCGGTGATCGGCCGAGAGCCCCTCGGCGGCGGCGACCGCCCCCGCGACGAGGACCGCGCCGTCGGTCGCGGCGGGCGCCAGGTCGAGGCGGCCGAGCTCGGCCCGGGAGACGTCGAGCAAGCGCCCGACGAGCTGGGCCAACCGCTCGCTCTGGGCGATGATCGTCGCCAGCCGCTCGCCGTCCTCGCCGCGATCCGGGTCCCGCTCCACGCGCCGCTGCAGCAGCTGGAGGTTGCCCTGGAGCGAGGTCAGCGGGTTCCGCAGCTCGTGGGCGGTGATCGTCAGGAACTCGTCCTTGGCGCGGTCGAGGGCGCGCAGTTGGTCGGCATCCTGGAGGACGCTGATCGCGCCGTCGATCTCGCCCCCCGGGCCGATGATCGGCGCGTGGGAGGCCAAGATCGCGACCTTGCCGCCGTCCGGCCGGACCAGCGTCAGCGACTCGTCGTGGCGCGCCGGGCCGCCCCGCAGCGCGACGCTCAGTGGGTCGCCGTTGGGGGGGAAGGCCGAGCCGTCGGCGCCGGCCAGACCCAGCGCCCCGACCGCCGCCT
>JBBSNJ010000817.1:0-2021 GCA_038232775.1 Thermomicrobiales bacterium | reverse complement strand
GTAGACTCTCCCGCGGAGAGGGGTCGGGGGCGCGGATCAGGCACCAAGAAGCGGACTCGATGCTCCGATGCTCACCGGCCGGCGGGCACCGCGACCTCCCCCCGCCGACCGCGGCGCCCGTGCCACGCGCCGACTTCCCACGATGGAGACCCCCAATGCAGACCATCCGCGCCGAGCGCACGACCTTTGCCTTTCGGCCCGACGCCGAGCCGGTCCACCGCGTCCAACCGGGTGAAACTGTCGCCTTCGAGACGTCGCCCGATCCGGTCGAGCGGCTCTTCGCCGCCGGCGACCGCTGGCTCGACCTGCTCGACGTCAAGGCGATCAACGCCGTCACCGGTCCGGTCTTCATCGAAGGGGTCGAGCCGGGCGACGCCGTCGCCGTCGAGGTCGTCGCCATCGAACCCCGCCACTGGGGCTGGAACGCCTTCATCCCCGGCTTCGGCCACATGGACGGCAAACTCCCCGCCCCGATGCTGCGCCGGATCCCCATCCGCGACGGCCGCATCGTCGTCTCCGACCGCCTCTCGCTGCCGGTCAAACCGATGATCGGCTGCCTCGGCCTGGCGCCCGCATCGGGCGAGACCTCGACCCTGATGCCCCCCTTCCCCTGGGCCGGCAACTACGACCTGGTCCAGGTAAAACCCGGCAACACCATCCTCTTCCCGGCCCAGGTCCCGGGCGGCCTCTTCTCCCTCGGCGACCTCCACGCCGCGATGGGCGTCCACGAGGCGACCTTCGTCTCGATCGAGTGCCCCGGCACCGCGACGGTCCGCCTCGACGTCCGCAAGGGCCTCGCCCTCGAGACCCCCCGCATCGAGGCCCCCGACCGCCTCTCCACCATCGGCCTCAAGCACGGCGACGACTACGACGGCGCCCGCCGCCAGGCCGTCTCCCTGATGTTCGACTACCTGACCGCCGAGCGCGGCCTCTCCCCCGAGGACGCCTACGTCGTCACCTCCGCCGCCGTCGACGTCGAGTTCGGCGGCCCCACCGCGGCCGTCGTCCTCGCCAGCGTGCCGCTGACCGTCCTGCCCTGAGCGCCGGCCAGGGCCATTCATTCTCCCCCCGCCGCCCACGAGCCGGCCCCGCAACCCCAGCCGGCTTCAGCCGGGTTCGTCGCTTCAGCTCGGGGGTTCAGCCCCGAGCGGTTCGGGCGTCCGCCGGTCCCGCATCAAGCGATCGAGAACGCAAAGGCCCCGAGCGCCGATGGGCGCCGCTTCGGGCCAGGGTCGACAACTGCTAGAATCGCCTCGGCATCAGCGCATCATCGACAATGGGCAGTTCACCGATACGAGAGGGGATCCCTGTGGCCAACGTAGATGTCGGCATCTCCGACAACCCGACCGCTTCGAATCGCCCATCGGCGTTCGGCCACTCCTCGCGCCGCCGTCTCGTCAAGCTCGGCGTTGGCCTCGGCCTCGGCGTCGCCGCCCTCGGACCGGTGCTGACCGCGACGGCCGTCGCCGCCTCGCGCAACCGGCTCCGGCGGGCCAACGCGCTCCGCCAGGGCGAGGCGCTCGCCGCCGAGCAGGTGATCCGGCTACCGGAAGGCGAACCGGTCCGCTTCGACCCCGGCGTCACCTCGGGCGGCAAGGGGCTGGAGATGCTCCAGAACCTGTTCGAGGGCCTCGTCTACATCGACCAGCGCGACGGCTCCCTCCAGATGGGCCTCGCCGAGGGGATGGAGTCCAACCCGGAGCAGACCGAGTTCACCTTCACCCTCCGCGACGGCCTCGTCTGGTCAGACGGCACGCCACTGACCGCCGAGGATTTCGCGTGGAGCTGGCGGCGCGTCCTCGACCCCGCCACCAAGTCTGAGTACACCACCGCGCTCTACCCGCTCAAGAACGCCCAGGCCATCGACACCGGCGAGATGCCGCTCGATCAGCTCGGCGTCACAGCGGTCGACGAGCGGACGCTGCGAGCCACGCTCGAGGCCCCGACTCCCTACTTCCCGCTGCTCGCCGCGACCTGGACCTTCTACCCGGTCCCCCGCCACGTCGTCGAGGCGGAAGGCG
>JBBSNJ010000816.1:0-2026 GCA_038232775.1 Thermomicrobiales bacterium | reverse complement strand
GGGCACCACCTCTGGCGGGGGAGTCTCGGCGGCGGCATCCTCCGCCCCCGGCTCGATCAAGACGTCGTAGCAGCGGACGCGGAGACGCCGGGGATCCACCCAGGACTGGCCGGTGCGGAGATCGAACTCCCAGCCGTGCCACGGGCAGCGAACGATCTCGCCGGGCCGGTCGTAGCGGTAGTCGCCGGGACCGGACGACGCGACGAAGCCAGAGAGCGGGCCGAGGCAGAGCGGGCCGCCCTGGTGGGGGCAGCGGTTGCGGAGGGCGAAGAAGGCGCCGTCGAGGTTGAAAATGCCGATCGAGCGTCCCTGGAGGTCGACGATCTTTCGATCACCGGGAGGAATCTCGTCGACCGCCGCCACCATGTGCTTGGCCATCTGCTCCCACCCCTCGCCCGGCGGCGACTCGGTCCCCGCCGAAGCTCAGAGGCGGTAGAGCCGCCGGGCGTTCTCGGCCATGAAGGCGAGCTCCCGCTCCGGCGGCAGGCGGACGGGGAAGGCTTGGTCCGGGGCATCGAAGTCCCAGTGGGGGTAGTCGGTCGCGAAGATCAGGCGGTCGTCCATGGCGAGCTGATCGAGGAGCTGGACGAACTGCTCCCGCCGGGGCGGTTCCTCCATCGGCTGGGTCGTCAGCCAGAAATGCTCGCGGACGTAGCTCGACGGTGGCTGCCGGACGTGCGGCACTTCCTCCCGTTGCCGTTCCCAGAGGCGGTCCATCCGCCACATCAGCGACGGGAGCCAGGCGAAGCCGCCCTCGATCAGGACCACCTGGAGCTCGGGGAAGCGCTCGAAGACCCCCTCAAAGACGAGGCTGGCGACCTGCGCCTGGAAGGTCTGCGGCATCCCGACGTGGTCTTCGAGGTAGAAGGCTGGCCAGCCGGCGCCGGTAATCGCGTGCCCACCCACCCCGCCGAAATGAATCCCCACCGGCAGGCCGTGCCGCTGGGCCGCCTCGTAAAGTTTCCAGTACTTGCGGCGGCCGAGCGGCTCGGCCGTCCGCGCCAGCAGCAAGACTTGGACGAACCGGCGATCGCCGGCGCTTCGCTCGATCTCGGCCACCGCCAGCTCTCCGTCCTCGAAGGGGACCACCAGCGAGGCGCGCAGGCGCGGCTCGGGGTCGAGCCACTCCGCGGCCTGCCAGTCGTTGACGGCGGCGGCGATCGCGGCGCCGTACTCCAGGTTGAGCTGGGCGGGGGCGTTCTCGTCGATCAAGGGGTTGAGGATGCCGTACTCGATCCCCCAGGCGTCGAGCAGTTGCTCGCGCAGGAACGGCAGGTCGGAGCCGGGGGGACGGCCGTTGGCCGGCCAGGCGTCGGTCCGGGCCGCGTTCGGATTGGCGCGGGGGTAGTGGGCGCCGGAGTAGCGGTAGTTGCGGAGGCCGAACCGCTGGCGGTAGGCGCGCCATTGCTCGTCCAGGTACGGGTCGAGTGCCGCCTCCGAGGACAGGTTGTTGTGGATATCGCCGTCGATGATCGCCGTCTTGGTCCGCGTTCTCCGCGGGGCCGCCGTTAAGGTCGCCGTCATCGTCGCTTCTCCCTCCTGATGGCGCGCGGGCCGGGCGCGAAGCGCGGGCCGGAACGGCGCCTTGGTCAAGCCAAGCCGTAGAAGGCGCGCGCGTTGTCCCTGAGCACGCCTTGAGCCACCCCCTCGGGCAGCCGCCGCCCGAGCTCGCCGGCCGGGAGGTCGGCGTCGTGATCGGGATAGGCGCTGCCGAACATCAGCAGCTCACCCCCGCCGAGCTGATCGACCAGGTCGGGGAGCGCGGTCGGGCCGGCGGGCAGATCGAGCGGGCTGGTGGTCAGGCGGACGTGCTGGCGGACGTAGTCGGACGGCGGGCGGCGGACCCAAGGAACCTCCCGCCGGAGCCCTTTCCATTCCTTGTCGAGCCGCCACAGCAGGGACGGCAGCCAGCTGACCCCCGACCCGACCAGAGCCAGCCGCAATTCGCCGTAGCGGTCGAAGCCCCCGCCAGTGACGAGGCTGATGACCTGGGACTGGAAAACGTGGGCCAGCCCCACCTCCTCCT
>JBBSNJ010000815.1:0-2039 GCA_038232775.1 Thermomicrobiales bacterium | reverse complement strand
CGTGTGGGGGGGGCGGCTGGCGCCCCCCGCCCCCCGCCCCACGACCTGCTGCGCCCCGGCCCCCGGGGCGGCCCGCGGGCCCCGGGGCGCCCCACCCCCCGCCCCTACGTCTCCCGCCAGCCGCCACCCGCCAGCCAACGGCGGATGGCCGATAGCCGATGGCCGGTCTACGCCTCGTCGCGGAGGGCGCCGGGTTCGGGGACGAGGGGGCGGACGTGGCGGTAGGAGGCGGCCATGGCGCGGTTGACCTCCTCCAAGGCGGGCCAGGGTTCGCCCTGGAACTCGATCTCGACCGAGCAGGGGCCGGCGAAGCCGATGGCGTCGAGGGCGGCGAAGATGGCGGCGTAGTCGATCTCGCCGGTGCCGACGGCGGGGAAGTGCCAGACACCGGCGCCGCCGATCTTGTCCTTGACGTGGAGGTGGTTGACGAGGGGGGCGGCGGCGGCGATGTCGGCCCCCTCGGGCTTGGTGTCGCCGTAGAAGATGACGTTGCCGGCGTCGTAGTTGATGCCGACGTTCGGCTTGTCGATGCGGCGGACGAGGTCGGCCGAGATGGCGCCGGTGGCGAGGAGGCCGCCGTGGGTCTCGAGGCAGATGGCGATGCCGTCGGCGGCGGCCTCGTCGGCGAGGGGACCGATCCGGGCCAAGAACGCGTCCCGCTGCTCGTCGAGGCTGCCCTGGGAGGTGTCGGCGTGGCCGCCGGTGGAGGTGGTGACGAGCGGGATGCCGAGGGCGCGGCAGAGGTCGAGCGCCTGGCGGAAGGCGGCGACCCCGTCGTCGGTGACGAGGTCGGAGTGGCCGCTGAGGCTGATGGGGGCGAGGCGGTACTGGGCGAGGAGGTCCTTGACGGTCTGGATCTCCTCGTCGTCGGCGCCGCGGCGGACGTGCTCGGTCCAGCCGGGGACGCTGGTCAGCTCGACGGAGCGGAAGCCGGCGGCGGCGATCCCCGCGAGGGCGTCTTCGAGGCGGTAGGTGTGGTAGGAGTTGGTGGAGGCGGCGAGGCGGTCGGGCATGGGAGGGGGCTCCTTTCAACAGGGGGGAAGATGGCCTGGGCCAACGCGAACCATCGCGGCGGCGTCGCCCGGGGCGAAAGCCCCCGGGCTGTGGCGACGCAGCTGGCTGAAGCCGGCTGGACGCGGGGGGCGGTAGCGCGGGGGCGGCTGCTCGCTCCCATCTGGGGGGCGTGGGGTCTGCCGGGGCCTGCTGGGCGAACTTGAACTCCGGGCGGCAGGGTCGGCGCGATCGTGGGCAGGGGGCAATCGGTCATCCAAGCTTCGGGTGATCGTTCGTGCTGAGTGCTGGCCCTCCCATGGAATCCGGGTGAATGCTTCCACATGCCGGCAGAGGGCCGTACCCCTTCGGCTCCGCTCAGGGTCGGCCCCGACTCCCGCTCCCCGTTGGTTCCTCGGGGCCGCGCGGGAGCGGGGGAGCCGATGGTCCGCCAATCACCCAAAGGTCGGGTCAGTCGTTGAACCAGCGGCGGCCGGGTTTGAACTGCATGTACTCGACGAAGAGGCCGTCTTCGCGGGTGAAGGCGACGGTGGCGAAGGGCGGGTCGCCGACGTCGAAGGGGGGGAGGTAGAGCTCTTTGCCTTCGAGGTGGGGGGCGAGGTGGGCGACTTCGTAGGCGACGTGGGGGGCGTCCATGAACTCGGCGGCGATCGGGCTGTCGGGGGCGTAGCGGAGGTATTCGATCCGGCTCGGGTGGTCGGCGGGGTCGGTGACCCAGCAGCGGCTGGCGGCGACGTGGTCTTCGTCGGGCTGGGGGTCGTGGGCGCGGAGGCCGACGTGGTGGAAGCGTTTGGGGGGGGAGGGGTCGGTCATGGTGGTCGTTGTCCCTGGGTGGCGGCCGTTGGCTGGCGGCTGACGGCTATCGGCTGGCGGCTGGCGGCGGTCGGTGACGGGCCGCGGGGGAATGTCCCATTGCGGGAGCGCTCCCCAGGCGCCCGTTTCGTCGTAGGGGCGCTGCTTGCCGCGCCCGTCGAGCGAAGCTCGACCGTCTCGTTCAGGGACACCGTTGTGGCCCTGCGGGCCACGGG
>JBBSNJ010000814.1:0-2040 GCA_038232775.1 Thermomicrobiales bacterium | reverse complement strand
GCCAGCTCCTCTACGGACCGCTAGGCGATCGGCTCGGCCGCGGCGCCGTCGTCCGCTGGGCCTTTGCCCTCTTCGCCCTCGGCACCGGCCTCTCCGCCCTCGCCCCCAGCCTGTCGGCGCTGATCCTCCTCCGCGCGGCGACCGGCGCCGCCGCCGTCGCCGTCATCCCGCTGGCGCTCGCCTTCATCGGCGACGCCGTCCCCTACGCCCGCCGCCAGGGCGCGATCGCCGGGCTGATGGGCACGACCGCCCTCGGCGGCGCGCTCAGCACCGCCGTCGGCGGCGTCCTCGGCGGCTTCGTCTCCTGGCGCGCCGTCTTCGCGCTCTACGGCGTCGTCGCCTTGGCGGGCACGGCGTTCCTCTTTCGCCTGCCGTTGGCGCGGCCGACCGCGCCGGCGGCGGCGCCCCCCCGCTACGGCGACGTGCTCCGGCTCGGCCGCGCCCGCCGGCTCTACGCGGTGGTCGCCCTCGAAGGGACGGTCGTTCTCGGCGCCTTCACCTACCTCGGCGCCTATCTGGAAGCCCGCTTTAGGCTCGGTCCCCTGCCGATCGGGCTGGTCCTGGCCTGCTACGGCGGCGGCACGCTCCTGGCGAGCCGGCTCTTCGGCCGGCTCGGCGCCCGCCTGCCGGAGCCCGACCGGATCGTAGTCGGCGGTGGTCTGCTCGGGCTTGGCTACCTGGCACTGATCCCCCTGCCCGCCTGGCCGCTGGCGCCGCTGCCGCTGCTGGCGATGGGGATCGGGTTCGCGCTCTTCCACTCCACGCTCCAGACGCGCGCCACCGAGTTGGTGCCGGCGGCGCGGGGGACGGCGGTCGCGGTCTTCGCTTTCGTCCTCTTCGCCGGCGGGGCGGTCGGCACCGCCGGTTTCGGGTGGTTGGCCACCGCCCACGGCTACGTCCCGCTGCTGCTGGGGTCTGGCGTCGGCCTGCTGGCGATCACCGCCGTCGCCCTCCACTCCTGGTCCCGCTAGCGTCGTCGCCCGCCGGCCGCACGGGTCTCGATCAGCAAGGAGGAGCCGCCGCGGTCTGGTCGCGGCCCGGTCCTTGAGATCGACCCGCCGGCGAAGATGGACGACCGACGCCCGTTCGGGAAGCGTTGGCTCGGCCGGGGCGCGGGGTGTCGGTGGGGGGCGACCGTACCCCACCACGCCCACCGGCCACGCGCCGTTCCCCCCCCGCGGCAGGGAGGCTACCGGGGCGGTCGTCCGGCTCGGCTACACTCTCGACGGAGCCAGATCGGCGGCTGGCGGCTCGGCCGGTGGTCCGCGTCTGCGGGGGCCTCATGAGGTGTGCCGCGGGACTGGTGGCCAGGGCGAGGGAAGTGGAGTGAGGGGTGTCGGGCAGGGCGGTGGAGCGGGTCGGCGACGGTGCCGGCGAGCGGGGACAGGCGCCACCGGGCGGTGAGGTCTGGGTGGCGGCGGCGGTGACCGGCGGGGGGATCGGCCCGTTCGCGCCGGATGCGGTGCCCGTCGGCGCGCTGGCCGAGGCGGCCGAGCTGGGAGCCGTCGGCGATCGCTCCGTCCGTGTCTGGGCCCCGGTGCCCGTCGTCCCCGGGCTGCGCGCCAGCTTGGCGGTCGAAGGGTTGCCGGCGGTCGAGGGCGCCGTCCCCGTCTCGGACGCGACCGACTGGACCCCTGCCGTCGACCTGACCCTCCCCGAGCCCGCCTCGAACCGACCATTCGTCTGCCGCGTCGGCGACCGGTGCCTCGGCGGCCGGCCGGCGCCGGCGCTGGGGGAGCGGACCGGGTTCGCCTTCGGCTGCTGCCACCACCCGTTCGAGGAAGGTGACGATGGGGGGGTGGTCCCCAAACCAGCGATCGCCATCTACTCGGCGATGGCCAGTGAGCTGCGGCGGGCCGAGGCCCGCTTCCTCCTCCTGGTCGGCGATCAGGTCTACGCCGACGCGCCGCCCGCACTCAGCGTCCGCACTGCTCTGCCCGGCGACGCCGACCAGCCGCCGCCGCTGGCGGACGCGGTCGCCGCCTACCGGCGGGTGACCCGGGCCAGCTTCGGCGAGCCGGGGTGCCGGGCCCTGCGCTT
>JBBSNJ010000813.1:0-2043 GCA_038232775.1 Thermomicrobiales bacterium | reverse complement strand
CTTCTCCCACCACCCGATCAATGCGGTCGCGGGCGCCGGCCCGACCTCGCCGCCGCCCGGCCCCGACGATGGCGTCCCCTCCAACTTCAGGGATCTGACCGAGATCGTCCGCAAGGCCGAGAAGGCCGGCACGGTCGAGCCCCCGGGCAAGCGCTTTGGCTGGGCGACCGAGGTCTGGTACGAGTCGAACCCACCGGAGGAAAAGGCGGTCTCGCTGAAAAAGCAGGCTCAGTTCCAGCAGGAGGTTCAGTACGTGCTGTGGAAGGGCGGCGCCGAGACGGTGATCTTCCTCCAGCTCCGCGACAGCCCCTACGACCCCGCCGATGCGGCGCTGTTCACGTTCCAGACCGGCGTCTACTTCCTCGACGGCGAGACCAAGCCGTCGCTACGGGCGGTCCAGTTCCCGTTCGTCGCCGATCGCAAGTCGAACGGGGAGGTGGTCCTCTGGGGCAAGTCCCCCGAGAAGGGGGAGCTGAAGATCACCGACAAGGTCTCGAACGGGGAGGTCGCAAAGCTCGAAGTCGACGCGGGCGAGGTCTTCAAGACCGAGGTCGAGCTCAGCGGCAAGGCCGAATTCGAGGCCAGCGTCAACGGCGAGAAGAGCTTTTCCGGGAGGTTCTCGGGAGCTTCGTCGAGGCCGCAGCTGGAGCTGGGAGCCGTGAGCGACCCTGCTGGGTCTTGCCGTCTCGACCGCGACCCTGGTGAGGCTTCCTGGGGTCAAATCTCTCGCTCGACGGCTTGCTTGGTCGACGAGCTGGCGGCCGGGATCGAGCTCGTGGTCGACCGTGGCGGCCGCCGCCAGGTGAGCTCCGGGAGTCGGTGACGTAGCCATCGGGGAGTCGGGCGGACCTTGCAAGTCGAGTTCGGCGCGTGCTAGTTTCGCGCCGGCCGGCGAGAGGGGTAGCCGAGCTGAGCGAAAGAAACTACGTCCGGCCGTCTTCTTGATTGGCCGGGCAGAAGGAGTCGCGAGGGGATGAAGTTCTGCAGTTGCTCCCGCGTGCTGGCCTCTTCGATGGTCGCCGGAGTTCTACTTCTGCCGGCTTGCGGCACCATGGAGGAGGGCCCACCGAGCCGCGCCGGCAACGGCGGCGGCGGCCAGTACGCCCCGTCAGACCTCCCTGGCGTCGGTGGCCCGGAAAAGGCCACCCCGGAGGGCAACGAGGCGGATGGCGAAAGCAAGGGTTCGACGCCCGGCTATTAGGCGTCGAGCTTGATCCGCTCCAGCTCGGCTTTGAGCTCGGCCGGCGGAGGTTGCCATCCACCCCTGAGGTCCGCCGGCCCTGGCAGACGCTTGCGGCCGAGCCGCCGGCCGATTCGCGCTGCCGCCCTGCCCCGCCCGCTCCGCAGGCTCCGCAGCTCGAGCTCGATCGCTCCGAGATGGCGGCGGGCGATCCGCTCGGCCCGTCCCGGCAGGGCCCTCGCGATCGCCCCCCGGAGCGTCCGGGCGGAGTTGCGGGCCATCATCTCGGCGTCCGAGCCGACCGAGTCGGGCCGCTTCCGCAGGACCGCGAGCCGCTCCCCGGCGCGGGTGATCCCGTACCCGGCGCCGACGACCCGGAGCCAGAGGTCCCAATCGTCGGCCCCCTCGATGGCTGGATCGAGCGGACCCGCCGCCTCGAGCGCCTCGCGGGTGACGGCGGTGGCGCAGGTGGTGAGGAAGTTGATCCGCAGCAGCGCCTCCAAGGCCGCGGTCGGGCTGAGGGTCGTCGCCAACCGGCGGGTGGGAACGGCGAAGCGCTCGAGCGCGGAGCGGCTGCCGACCCGCCCTGAGGGCGCGTCCATCACCCAGGCGTCGGTGAAGGCGATCCCTGCGGATGGGCTGTGGGCGAAGGCGTCACCTATCCGCTCGAGATAGCCCGAGAGCCAGAGATCGTCGTCGTCGAGGAAGCTGACGATCCGCCCGCGGGCCTCGGCCAGGCCGCGGTTGCGGGCGCCAGCGGTCCCACGGTTTTGCTGGCGGATCAAGCGCAGGCGCGGGTCGCGGGCGCCGATCTCGGCGACCACCTCCGCAGTCCGGTCGCGGGAGCCGTCGTCGACCACCAG
>JBBSNJ010000812.1:0-2045 GCA_038232775.1 Thermomicrobiales bacterium | reverse complement strand
CTATCCACGGGATCATCGCCGTCGGCCACCCCACCCAGATCCACGGCCTGCCTACCCCGCTCACGGCGCGGCCCCAGCGGGCCGGGCCGGCAACCGCGTCGCCGGGGGCGGCCGCCACCGACGTCGCCGGCCTGGTCGACATCGGCGGCCGCCGGCGGTGGCTGGAGTGCCGCGGCGCCGGCGGCCCCACCGTCGTCCTCGTCGCCGGCTACCGGAACGACGCCGACATCTGGTCCATCCAGGCGCGGCCCGGGCAAACGATGGTCTTGCCCGGCGTCGCCGCCTTCACGCGCGTCTGCGCCTACGATCGTCCGGGCACAATCCTCGATCCAGAAAATGTCAGCCGCGGCGATCCGGTGGCGATGCCCCGCTCGGCCGAGGCGATCGTCGCTGAGTTGCACGCACTGCTCCGGGCGGCCGCTGTCCCCGGACCCTACATCTTGGCCGCCCACTCGCTGGGCGGTCTCTTCGCCCGCCTCTACGCCGCCACCTACCCCGACGAGGTCGTCGGGCTCGTCCTCGTCGACGCCTGGGCCGAGGCGTTGCCCGGCCTGCTCGGTCCGGAGCAATGGGCCGCCTACGAGGAGCTTGCCGGCCCCGCGCCGCCTGGCATGGAGTGGTACCCGGATCTGGAGGAGGTCGACTTCGCGGCGGCCTCGGCGGCGATGGCCGAGGCCGCCGCCGCCCACCCCCTGCCCCCGTTGCCCCTGGTCGTCATCTCCCGCGGCCAGCCGGTCGCCCTGCCCCCCACCGTCCCGGCCGGGTTCGACGCGGACGGCATCGAGCGGGCGTGGCGGGCCGGTCAGGATCACCTGGCCTCGCTCCAGCCGAATGCCCGCCATATCGTCGCGACCGAGAGCGACCACTACGTGCAGATTTGGCAACCGGAACTCGTGATCACGGCGATCCGGCAGGTGGTCGAAGCGGTGCGCGACCCGAGCACCTGGCCGCCCCCCGGCGCGGCCACGCCCGCGCCGGCGTAGCCGTCCCACCGGACGCGGCCATCTCCATCGAACGCGGAGCCGACCCCGACGCCAGGCGGCGCCGGGCTGATTGCAGTCGTCGATAGGAAGGAGCGGACATGGACGCCAAGCAGTTCGATTGGCTGGCGCGGTTTTCGGCGGCGGGGGTCGATCGCCGCGCCGTCGCCCGGGCACTCGCCGCCGGCTTCGTCGCTGAGGTCGGGTTCGTCGGGTTCGCGGAGCGCATCGATGCCAGGCAGACCGATCCGGGCGTGCTCTTCTTCGAGTCGCTGGCGGCACGGATGAAGGGCGCGAAGGGCGACTGCGACGCGGTGGCGAAGGTGGCCGCCGACTTCCAGCGGGAGCACCGCGCGCTGCTGCGGAAGATCAGGAGGCGGGAACAAAAGTGGGACGCCAAGACGCGGCGACGGGTGGCCGAGAAGTACCAGGAGCGGATTACCCGGGCGACGGCCACGCTGCACGTCCTGATGGCGAGTTGTCGCTTTCGAGGCGGACCGGAAGCGCCGATCTGCGCCGTCCCCGGCGGCGAGCCGGGCGACTCGATCACCCTGCCCGGGGAGGCGCAATGCGAAGGCTGCGACTGCAACTGCCTCTGCCCGATCTCGGCCGGGGAATGCACCTGGTCGTTCTTTTCGTGCCTGGGGGGCAGCCACGCGGCCTGCTGTTGGTTCGGCGCCTGCGCCGGTCATCAGTGTCTCGAGCAATGCCCCAACTGCTGCAACTGCGGGGTTGACTGCTGCGGCTGCTAAGCACGGATGGTGAGGCATGGATTCTGATGCGCGGACCGCGTTCGCCTCGGCGTCGCGACGCCCAGCTCGCGTGCCGCTGATGTCAGGGCTGAGCGCCATCGTCATGCTGAGAGTCCCCGTCGACGACGCGGAGCACAGGTGGGTCGCGAGTCGTGGGTGGGGCAACGCCCCAGCCGCTGAGCGAATCGCCGGGTTCGGTCTCATACGAACTTCGGGTGAATCGTGGTGTCCGCGGCACCGGCCCTCACCCCCCCCTCCCTCTCCCGCTGCGGCAGGAGAGGGGGGGGGGCGAAGCCCGAGTGTTCAGCCGCAT
>JBBSNJ010000811.1:0-2046 GCA_038232775.1 Thermomicrobiales bacterium | reverse complement strand
CGCCGACCCCGATCATTGGTCGGCAAGCGGAAACGGCGAGAGCGGCGGCGCTCCTGCGACGGCCGGAGATCTGTCTCTTGACGCTGACTGGTCCGGGCGGGGTGGGTAAGACCCGCCTCGCGATGGAGATCGCGGCCACGACCGAGGCGGCGTTCGCTGACGGCTGCTGGTTCGTCGATCTAGCGCCGGTGCGGGATCCGGCGCTCGTCGTGCCGACGATCGCGCGGGTGCTGAACGTGCGGGTCGGGGCGGAGGCCTCGTCCCGCGAGGTCTTGACCGAGGTGCTCCACGGGAAGCGGCTGCTGCTGGTGCTCGACAACTTCGAGCACGTCGCGACCGCCGCGCGGGACATCGCCGAGCTTCTCGCGGCGTGCCCGGCGCTGAAGGTCCTGGCGACGAGTCGCCGACCGCTCCACGTCCGGGCGGAACATGACGTTCCGATGGCGCCGCTGGCCCTGCCGGATCTCAGGGCGATGCCGGCGCTCGCCAATCTCGCCGACATTCCCGCGGTCGATCTCTTCACCCGGCGGGCGGCGGCGGCGAACGGCGCCTTCGTCTTGACGGCCGACAACGCTCGCGACGTGGCCGAGATCGCGGTCCGGCTGGACGGGCTGCCGCTGGCGATCGAGCTGGCGGCGGCGCGGATGCGGCTCTTGTCGCCGGCAGCCTTGTTGGCGCGGCTGGAGTCCCGGCTGCCGCTGCTGACCGGCGGCGCCCGCGACTCACCGGCGCGACAGCAAGCGATGCGAGCGACGATCGACTGGAGCCACGACCTGCTGGCTCCCGCGCGGCGTCGGCTGTTCCGCCGGCTCGCGGTCTTCGCCGGCGGTTGTCCGCTGGAGGCGGCCGAAGCGGTCGCCGGCGGCGCGAACGGGGAGACGGTCGACGTTCTGGAGGGGTTGGCGGATCTGGTCGCCCAGAGTCTGCTGCAAGTGGGCGACGACATCGACGGCGAGCCGCGCTTCAACCTGTTGGAGACGGTTCGGGAATACGGGCTCGAGGCCTTGTCGGCGTCCGGCGAGGAGGTCGAGGCGCGGCGGCGGCACGCCGCTTGGTGCGTGTCGTTGGCGGAGCGGGCCGAACCGGAGTTGATCGGGTGGGATCAGGCGCGCTGGTTTGCCCGGATCGAACTCGAGCTCGCGAACTTGCGGGCCGCGCTCGGATGGACGATCGGGCGGCGCGACGCCGAGACGGCGCAGCGCCTGGCGGGGAGCGTTCAGCGGTTCTGGACGACCAGCGCCCATCTGGGCGAGGGCCGCCGCTGGCTCGAAGAGGCGCTGGCGATCAGGGGCGAGGTTCCCCCGGCGGTCCGAGCCAAGGCGCTCGCCGTCGCCGCCCGGATCGCCTATTTCCACGGCGACTACGGGTCGGCGGAGGTCCACGGGGACGAGGCATTGAGGGGTTTTCGGGCGCTCGGTGACGCGAACGGGATCGGCATCGCCCTGAGAGCGTTGGCGCTGGTGGCGGAGGGCCGGGGCAACTCCGCGGAGGCGATCGCGTGGTACGAGGAGGCTCTCGGTCAGTTCCGGAGGATCGGCAACCGCAGTCAGGTCGGGGCGGTGGTCAACGATCTCGGGATGCTGGCGTGGCGCGGGGGCGACCACAAGCGGGCGGAGTCGCTGCACGAAGAAGCGGTCGAGCTGTCGCGCGAGATGGAGGACCGCGTTGGTCTAGCGGCGGTGCTGTGCGGCCTCTCGCTGGTCGCCATCGACGGCGGTGACGTCACGCGGGCGGCGGCGCTGGCCCGGGAGTTCGTGGTGCTCCAACGGGAGCTCGGGAACTCGCGCGGCCTGCTGGACGGACTCGAGATATTCGCCGTGATCGCGGCCGAGCGACGGGACGATGAACGGGCCGCCCGTCTGTTCGGGGCGGCCGATGCGCTGCGCCGGCGAATCGGCGTCGCGGCCGTACCCCAGGATCGGGCGTACAACGAGCCGCGGATCGACGGGGTGCGGACGAGGCTGGGGGTGGCGGCCTTCGTCGAGGGGTGGGACGCGGGTCGTGCGCTGTCGCTCGAAGAGGCGATCGCGCTGGCCTGCGAGGGGT
>JBBSNJ010000810.1:0-2053 GCA_038232775.1 Thermomicrobiales bacterium | reverse complement strand
GCGGACCGGGGGGACGTTCGGGGGGCGGGTGCTGATCGGTGACTGGGATACGCGCCGCCGCTCCGTGGCGGAGCTGGCGACGCGGGTGGGGGTCGTCTTTCAGGAGCCGGAAGGGAACTTCGTTGGTCTCGCGGTCGTCGACGAAGTCGCCTTCGGTCCGGAGAATCTGGCGGTGCCGCCAGTCGAGATCGCCCGGCGGGTCGATTGGGCGCTGGACCGGGTCGGGATGAGCGCCCACCGGGCCGCGGCGCCGACCCGGCTCTCCGGGGGCCAGAAGCAACGGGTCGCGATCGCCGCCGCTCTCGCGATGCACCCGGCCGTGCTCGTGCTGGACGAGCCGACGGCCGCGCTTGATTCGGTCGGCACCGCCGAGGTGCTGGACCTGCTCGGCTCGCTCGCCGCGGCCGGAGAAACGACGATCATCCTCGTCTCCCAGGACGCCGACGCTCTCGCTGCCCACGCCGGTCAGATTCTCGCGCTCGACGCCGGGCAGGTCGTCGCCAGCGGCACCCCGCGCCAGGTCTTCGCCCCGGACCGCCTGCCGGAGCTGCGTCAGCGTGGCCTACCAACCCCGGTCGCGGCCGAGCTCGCGGCGGCGATCAACGAGCGGAGCGGGACGTCGTTCGCGTTCCTCACCCCGGCTGAGGCCGAACGGACTCTGATCGCCGATCGGCAACCGGCAACCTCCCCCCGCTCCTCTGCACCGTGAGCGAGGGTAAGGGGGTACGGGGTCGGATGCTTGAGCCGCTCGTGGTCATCGACGACCTGGCGTTTCACTACGGCGAACCGGCTGGCGGCGCCGCACCGCCGTTCGCGCTCCAGGGCATCACCCTCACGATCGGTCGCGGCGAGATCGTCGCCGTCATCGGGCACAATGGCTCGGGCAAGAGCACGCTGGCACGCCACCTGAACGGGTTGCTCCGGCCAACCGCGGGCCGGGTGCTCGTCGCCGGGTATGACACGCGGCGGACGAGCGTCGCCCGCTTGGCGGCGCATGCCGGCTACGCCTTTCAGAACCCGGATCATCAACTCTTCGCGCCGACCGTCGCCGCCGACGTCGCGTTCGGCCCGCGCAATCTGGGTGTCGCGCCGGTTGAGATCGACCGCCGCGTCGCGTCGACATTGGCGGCGCTCGATCTGGAGGCGGTCGCGGAGCGGCATCCGCTCCTGCTCGGTCACGGCACCCGGCGCCTCGTCGCCTTGGCCGGGGTGCTGGCGCTCGACCCCGAGCTGCTGGTTCTGGATGAGCCGACCGCCGGTCTCGATCGGCAGGCCGCCGAGCGGGTGCTCGGGTTGGTCGCGGCGGGGCGGCAGCGCGGAGTCAGCACCCTGCTGATTACGCACGATCTCGCCCTCGTCGCGCGCCACGCCACGCGTGTGCTGCTCCTGCAGGATGGCCGGCTGCTCGCCGACGGTCCGCCCCGCGCCATCGTCACCGACGAAGCGCTGCTCGCCGCCGCCGGGCTCGCGCCACCGGTCATCGTTCGCCTCGGTCGTGCCCTTGCCCCTGTCGGCGTCCGCCCCGATCCCCTGACCGTCGCCGAACTGAGCGAGAGCTACGTGACGGGACGGCAGTCAGCTGTCAGCCGTCAGCCGTCAGAAGACCACGTTCGGACGCCTAAACCCGGACACCGGACCTCCTCCGACCCCCGACCTCCGATCCCCGACTCCGTCGTGCTCCCCGCGGAATTGGGGGGCCGCGAGGGCCGGGCCTCGGACCCCCAACCATCGACCCCCACAACGCGCGTGGCGTTCGACGTCTACCACGCTGGAAAAAGTTGGCTGCACCAGCTCGATCCGCGGGTGAAGCTGCTGGCGGTGGCGGTGCCGGCGGTTGGTTTGGTGCTGGCGGATGGGCTCGGGACCATGGCCGTGACGATCATCGCCGTCCATCTGCTGCTGCGCATGGCGGCGGTGCCGGTCCGGCGCCTCCTGGGAATCTGGCGAGCGATCGCGCCCCTGCTGCTGCTGATCATCGCCCTCTGGCCGATCTTCGACCGCAAGGGAACGACGGTGCTGGTGGAGATCGGCTGGTTCCAGGTCACCGCCGAGG
>JBBSNJ010000809.1:0-2055 GCA_038232775.1 Thermomicrobiales bacterium | reverse complement strand
GTCCATGTAGTAGCGCGGCTGCTGGGGGACCAGCCGGTAGTAGGCGGGGTTGTCGATGCCGCGGAAGGAGAGGGTCGGCCCGAGGTGGTTCCCCTCGGCGGTGTGGTTGTAGACGACGTCGAGGATCACCTCGATCCCGGCCGCGTGGAGCGCCTTGACCATCCCCTTGAACTCGGCCACCTGCTCTCCTTGGGGGCCGCCGCTGGCGTAGCGACCCTCGGGCGCGAAGAAGCCGATCGTGTTGTAGCCCCAGTAGTTGCGCAGCCCCCGCGTCACCAGGAAGGCGTCGTCGATGAAGGCGTGGACCGGCAGCAGCTCGACCGCGGTCACGCCGAGCCCGGTCAGGTGGTCGATCACGGCCGGGTGGGCCAGCCCCGAGTAGGTGCCCCGGATCGCCTCCGGGATCTCGGAGTGGCACTCGGTGAACCCCTTGACGTGCAGCTCGTAGATGATCGACTCGTGCCACGGAATCTCGGGCAACGCGTCGTCGCCCCAGTCGAAGCCGGGGTCGACGACGACGCCGCGGGGGACGAAGGGGGCGCTGTCGCGGGGGTCGCGGGAGAGGTCGCCCGCCTTATTGCCGAGCTTGTAGGCGTGGACCGGGCCGGACCAGTCGACCGCTCCGGTCAGCGCCTTGGCGTAGGGGTCGATCAGGAGCTTGCCGGCGTTGAAGCGGAGCCCCTCCTCCGGCCGGTACGGCCCCGCGACCCGGTAGCCGTAGACCTGGCCGGGGCCGACCCCCGGCAGGTAGCCGTGCCAGACGTGGGCGGTCTGCTCGGAGAGCGGGAAGCGGGCGGATTCGGTCGGCGCGTCCGGTCGCTCGAAGAGGCAAAGCTCAACGCCGGCGGCGTTCTCGGCGAAGAGGGCGAAGTTGGTCCCGGTCCCGTCCCAGGTCGCGCCGAGGGGGGAGGTCCGCCCCGGCCAGGGACAGCCCTCCGGTGCCACGTCGCTCGCCTCCCCCGCCCCCAGACTCCCCCCCACGTTCGTGCCCCCCGCTCGTTCCGGTCCGGCCGTTCGCCCCGCGCCGAGACCGACGCGATCACTGTACGTACACCTATTCTAACAGGAACCGGAACGGGCGGCGGTGCCGGGGGGCAAAAGATTGCCGCTGTGGCCGGCGACCCGCTCCACCGCGGCGCCGCCAGCGGCGGCGTCAGGAGGCGGCGATCCGATCTGCCTCGACCGCTCCGGCGGTCGTGTCCTCGATCAGGTGGACGAGGATCAACTCGAACCGCTCGGCCGGGCCGTCGTGGGCCGCCCGCACCGCCTCGGCGGCGGCGGCGGCGTCGGGGGCGTCGACCCGGTCGGTCCGCTCCTCGCCGTCGATCTGGTAGGTCACGTCGTAGTTCATCGTGCTGCACCTCCGGCCGTGGCAGGCTCGCCCCGCCCCGGCCAACGCTCGGCGTCGGCCACCCGCGGCACCGCCCCTCCGCTCCCGCTCCCTCGGCCGCAAGCAGCGCCGAAAGGCCGCCGGATACCCGGCGGCCTGGAGGCTTCCGTGGGACATCCTCGCGCGCCGCGCGGACCGAAGTCGCCCCTTGGTTATAGCACGTTCGGCCGGAGCGGACTCCCCCGCCGGCGACCGGGGTCACCGATCAGGGGCGCCGCGGAGACCAGCGGGGGGGAGAGCGGATCGCCGCCACGCCGCCGCGATTCCCGCGCCAGCACCAGCCGATCGGGACCGGCCGCGGCGGCACGGCGGTCGGGAGTCCCCGCTACGACCGCCCGCCCGCGCCGGGGCTCGCCGGCTCGCCGGCCTCGCTCGGGATCGGGGTGCCCGCGGCCGGGGCGACCCCGGCCGCCGCGTCGAGCTCGGCGGCGGCGCGCTCAATCTCGCCGGCGCCGCGGTCCATCAGGTCGGTGGCTTCCGCCACGCGATCCCAGTCGAGGCGGAGGAAACCGGCCTGGGCCTCGGCCATCGCCCGGCGGACGGCGCGGGCACCACCGGCGTAGACGGTGAGGGCGGGGGCGAAGCGAGGCGGGACGGAGCCGGCGAGGGCGTCGACCGCCCCCAGCCGCGCCTCGGCCTCCCCCTGCTCCCGCCGGATCGTCAGC
>JBBSNJ010000808.1:0-2061 GCA_038232775.1 Thermomicrobiales bacterium | reverse complement strand
TCCCCGACCATTCACCGGCCCCGTCGGCGCCCCGCTGTTGACACCACCCCCGCCCTCTCCCATAATCTCGGCTCGTTCAACGAACCGGGCTCGGGAACGAGCGGAGATAGCGACCCGAGACTCGCCCTGGCTCTTCAGCCCCATCAGGAGGTCCCCGTGACCCAGCACGACCGCACCCGCGCCCTCTTCGCCGACGCCCTCGCCGGCCGGTTCGACCGGCGCCAGGTTCTCGCCCGCGCCGCCGCCCTCGGCCTCGCCGCCCCGGTCGCCGCCGCCCTCGCCCAGGCCGGCGGGATGGCCGGCGCCCGCGCCGCCCTCGCCGCCCAGTCCGAGGAGGGGACCCTCGCGATCACCTACTACGACTGGATCCTCAACCTCCACTCCCCGATCACCCAGATCGACGCCGAGTTCGCCGAGAACTTCCCCCTCGACGCCGAGGTGGCCCCCAGCGCCCGCTTCTCGACCGACGTCTTCTTCACCGAGGCCCGCGACCAGACCAGCTCCTGGGACCTCTACATCGGCGTCACCCCCTTCCTCGAGATGATCCAGCTCGCCGAGGGCGGCGTGATCGAACCCTGGAACGCCTACGTCGACCAGGCCCTGATCGACTCGATCCTCCCGGCCGTCCGCGACGAAGGGACCTACAACGGCCAGTTCTACGTCTGGCCCTTCCTACTCGACGTCATCGTCCAGGGCTGGAACTCCGAGATCCTGGCCCGCGCCGAGATCGACCCCGAGGCCGTCCCCACCACCTGGGACGAGTACCTGGCCAACGCCCGCACGGTCCAGGAGAGCGGCGCCGCCCCCTTCGGCTGCACCTTCGACTTCCACGCCTGGCGGTCGCTGATCCCGATCACCCACAGCATCAGCACCGACGTCTACGACCCCGAGACCGGCCTCTTCCAGTGGGCCAGCGACCCGGCCGTCCAGGCGCTCGAGATCATGAAGCAGATGACCGAGCTGGCCAACCCCGACGTCCTCAACGAGGGGACCGCCGACGCCGGCGTCAACGGTACCCCGGACGAGCAGGCCTTCGCCGCCCAGCAGGTCGGCTACTACATCAAGTTCCAGAACGCTCACCTCCGCTTCGCCGGCACCTGGCCCGATCCGGGTGCGCTCGGCCTCGCCTCCCTGCCCAAGGCCGAAGGGGGCGTCGGCGGCACCGTCTTCTGGGACACCGGCGGCGTCCTCCTCAAGTACGGCGAGAACAAGGAGCAGGCCGCCCAGTACATGCAGCAGCTGACTTCCGACCAGCGCATCTGGGAGCACTCCGTCACCGGCGACCCGCCGGAGGAGACCGCGGTCGGCCAGCTCCCGGTCTACCAGGACATCTGGGCCGACTACCAGGCCAACCGCCCGCCGTGGATGACCGATTGGGCGTTCGCCATCTACGACGGCCTCACCAGCGCCAAGTCGATCACCCCGACCAAGCTCAGCATCACCCAGTTCGACCGCGCCGCCCCCTTCTACGTCGCCTACCTCAAGGGGGAAGAGTCGGACGCCCGCACCGCGCTCCAGAATGCGATGGACGCCGTGATGGAGGCCTACCGGGAGGCCGAGGCGTAGGTCCCGCCGCCGTCACCTCCGCTCCCGCGCAGCCCCCAGGCACCGAGGGAGCGCGGGGGCCGGGGGCCGGCCCCGAGCGGAGCCGAACGGGCGAGGACCGTCGCCGCGGCACCGGCAACCGGACCTCGCGCCGCGATCGCCCGGCTCCGCCGCCGGGAGGCCACACCCCCGAACGACGCGACGCCCCCCTTGCCGGGCGCAGACCCCCCACCTCGTTCCCGGGCCTCGCCCGTCCAGCCGGCTTCAGCCGGGTTCGCCGTCGGAGCACGGGGATTGATCCCCGTGCGGGCCTCAGCGGCGCGGCGTTCCCGTGCACCCCCGAGGCAGCCCACCCCCAAGGGCCACCCCGCCGCCGGCCCCCCCCCCCCCCCCCACGCCCCGCACCCCCCCCCCCCGGGGGGCGTCCCCGGCTCCAGGTTGTTACGGCGGCCCACCCCCGGCCACGTACTCCGCGGGCCCCGCAAACCCCTACCCCCCCGCGCCAGGGACTCCCAC
>JBBSNJ010000807.1:0-2064 GCA_038232775.1 Thermomicrobiales bacterium | reverse complement strand
AGGAGGCGCGAAGGGTGGCGACGATCCAGGCGGCGCGCCCGCTGCCGGCGACCGTGATAAGGGGCGCACCGGGGCTGCTGCGCCGCAACCCGGCGCTCCTCGCCGGAGGGCTGCTGCTGGCCCTGATCGTCGGGCTGGCGGTCTTCGCGCCGCTGCTGACGCCCTACGGACCGCTGGATCAGGACCTGCTCGGCGCCAAGCAGCCGCCGTCGTGGGCGCATCCCTTCGGCACCGACAACTTCGGCCGCGATGTCCTGACCCGGACCCTCTACGGCGCCCGCATCGATCTGCTGATCGGCTTGGTGCCGACCACGATCACGTTCGTCGTCGGGGTCTTCCTGGGCTCGATCGCCGGCTACTACGGCGGCAAGGTCGACACGGTCCTGATGCGGGTCGTCGACGTCGCGGTCGCCTTCCCCTTCTTCGTGCTCCTGATCGCGATCATCGCCATGCTTGGGCCGGGTCTGCGCAACATGTTCATCGCGATCGCGCTGGTCGGCTGGATCTCCTACGCCCGGATCGTGCGGGGCGAGGTCTTGGTGGCGCGCAACGCCGAGTACGTGCTCGCGGCGAAGACGCTCGGCTTCGGCAACGCCCGGATCATCTTCGGCCACGTGCTGCCGAACGTGATCACGCCGGCCGTCGTCTTCTCGATGTCGGACGTGGTGCTCAACATCCTCCTCGGCTCGGCGCTCAGCTTCCTCGGCCTCGGGCCGCAGGCGCCGACCGCCGCGTGGGGCCGCATGATCCAGGAGGGACGGCAGTTCATCATCTCGGGCGAGTGGTGGATGACGACCATCCCCGGTCTGGCGATCGTCGTCACCGCCGTCGCCTTCAGCCTGATCGGCGACGGCCTGGCCGACCTGCTCCGGATCGGAGACCGGACGTGACCGGCGGCGCCAGCACCGAACCGATCCTCAGCGTCCGGAACCTCCAAACGCAATTCCAGACCGGCGCCGGCACGGTCCGCGCCGTCGACGGCGTCTCGCTCGACCTCGCCGCCGGCGAGGCGCTCGGCCTGGTCGGCGAGAGCGGCTGCGGCAAGAGCGCCACCTGCCGCTCGATCATCGGCCTCTTGCCAAGCCACGCCGCCGCGACGGGCGAGGTCCTCTTCGAGGGCCGCAACCTGCTGACCGCACCCGACCGCGAGCTGCGCCGGGTGCGCGGCGGCGGCATCTCGATGATCTTCCAGGATCCGATGTCGGCGCTCAATCCGGTGCTCAAGGTCGGCGACCAGATCGCCGAGGCGGTGGTGGCGCACCAGGGCGCGGGGCGACGGGCGGCACGGGCACGGGCCCTGGAGCTGCTCCGCTTGGTCGGCATCCCGGCCCCCGAGCGGCGGCTGGACGAGTACCCGCATCAGTTCTCCGGGGGGATGCGGCAGCGGGTCCTGATCGCGATCGCCCTCGCCGGCGACCCCACGGTCCTGCTCGCCGACGAGCCGACGACTGCGCTCGACGTCACGATCCAGGACCAGATCCTGAAGCTGATCGTCCGCCTCCAACGGGAGCTGGGGATGAGCGTCATCCTCGTCTCGCACGACCTCGGCGTGATCGCCCAGACCTGCCAGCGGGTGGCGGTGATGTACGCCGGGCAGATCATCGAGCAGGGGCACGTCCGGACCGTGCTGCACGAGCCGCGCCATCCGTACACGATGGGTCTGCTCACGTCGTTGCCGGGGCTGGGCGCGCGGGAGCGCTACCTGCGGCCGATCCCGGGGGCGCCGCCGAGCCTGCTCGACCCGCCGGCCGGCTGCCGCTTCCATCCCCGCTGCCGCTTCGCTGTCGCCGAGTGCCGGACCTGGCGCCCCGAGCTGCTGGCCGTCGGCGCGGACCACGAGGCGGCCTGCTGGCGGCAAGACGTGGTGCGGGCGCACCGCGACGACGCGGCACCCTCCGCGCGGGAGACGGCATGAGCGCGACTGATCGATCCGTCCCCGACGCGGCGGCCCCCGAGCCAGCCGGCGGGCCGCCCCTCGTCGACGAAAAACCTCAACCGTCGCAACCTGCTCGGCGACACCGCTGGTGCTGACGATGGCCGCCTAACGGCCGGCCGATGACGCGT
>JBBSNJ010000806.1:0-2077 GCA_038232775.1 Thermomicrobiales bacterium | reverse complement strand
CGGCGTCGTCGAGGGTGAGGAGACCAGGGTGGGCGGCGCGGAGGCCGTGGAGGGGGAGAGAGTCGACTTGGCGGCGTTCACCTGTGGAGGCGGTGACGTGGTCGTCGTGGAGGAGGACGAGGACGCCGTCGCGGGAGGCGAGGACGTCGAGCTCGATGCGGTCGACGCCGAGGTCGAGGGCGGCGCGGATGGAGGCCGCGCTGTTGGGCGGATGGTAGGCGCCGGCGCCGGCGTGGCCGACGATCTCGACCTGATCGGAGGCGGGAAGGGTGGGGCTCACCAGCGGAGGAGGCGGAGTTTGACCCGGCGGTAGAAAGCGGTCAGGGCCAGGAGGTAGGAGGTGCCGAGCAGGTATGAGGCGGTGACGTCGGACGCCCAGTGGTGGCCGAGGAAGATGCGGCTGGGTCCGACGAGGGCTAGGAGGGCGGCGAGGGCGGCGAGGAGGGCACGGCGAACGGCGTGGGGGCGAACACGGGAGGCGACGTGGTTGGCGAGGACGCCGTAGACGCCGAGGTAGGCGAGGACGTGGCCGCTGGGGAACGAGCTGCCGCCGAGGCGGGCGATCGTGACCCGGATCTCGGGGTGGTCGGGCCGGGGGCGGCGCATCGACCGCTTGACGAGGAAGGAGACGCCGCCTGTGCCCCAGCCGGCGAGCTGGAAGACGGCCTCGACCGGGTAGCCGAGGGCGAGCCAGACGGCGGCCAGTCCTGGGGGGATGAGGCGACTCTGCGGGGGGAAGCCGGGCCAGGAGACGAGGGTCATCAGGCGGCGGAACCAGGGGTTCTGGTAGCGCTGGAGGGCGCGAGTGATCGCCACGTCGGAGGCGGCGCTGCGGCGGCGGCGGACGAGAGCGTAGAGTCCGAGGAAGAGACCGAGAGCGACGGCGGTGACGGCGACCGCGCCCCGGCCGCGGGCGAGGGCGACGCGCGGAGGAAAGAGATCGGCGACGGTTTGCTGGCGGAGCGCGCTCGTCGTCTCGCTGGCGTCCGCGGCTGCCTGTTCGATCCCCTCGACCGTCTTCTCCACCGGGCGACTCCTCCCGAAGTAGCGAATTGATTGCTGGAGACGGCGGGGTGGGCGCTGGATGACTCCTCGCCAGGCGGGAGAAAGGAGAACTTCGGAGTGGCCTCTCGATGCGGCCAGCGGCGGAGCGGCGGGTCCGGCGGGGCGGCGCCGATCTGGCTGGCGATGGTGTAGACGAGCCGATGAGCTTGCGTCAAGACGTGGTAGGGTGACCTCGCTGGTGCCCGGGCGGACGGGGCCGCGGCTCGGAGCGGAGTGGTTCGGTGGAGAGTCGTCGGGTGCGTCTCGTGCTGGTGGCGGCGGGCAGGGAGAGGCGACAACGGGCGCCGCTGTTGCTGCCCGGGCTGACGTTGGGACTGCTGGTGTTGTTCCTGGCGATGCCGGGATCGGTCGAGCAGAAGGCGCAGGCGGTGCTGCATGGGCTCTGCGCCCAGCGGCCGAGTCACTCGCTCGGGTTCGGCGGGAATCTGCTGCCGCTCGACGCCCGGATGACCGGCATCTACGGCGGCTACGCGGTGGCGATGGCGTACCTAGTGGTGCACCGGCGGATGCGGGCCTTCCGTTTACCAGGGCGGCCGGTGCTGGCCGCACTGGCGGCGGCCGTGGCGGCGATGGCGGTCGACGGGGGGAACTCGCTGCTGGTCGACCTGGGGTGGACCTCACTCTACCAACCCGACAATCGGCTGCGGCTGGCGACCGGCATGCTGACCGGGACGGCGCTGGCGGTGATCCTCTGCTTTCTGCTGGCGACGACGCTCTGGCGTCGGAACGACTGGGAGCGGGCGACGGTCGAGCGACCGCGCGAGCTGCTGGCGATCGCGCTCTGGCAGGCGCCGCTGGCCGCGGTGCTACTCTCGGGGGTCGGTGCGTTCTTCGCTCCGGTCGCGCTCTTCTTGGTCGCGGCGGCCCTGTCGGTCGTGGCGGCGATGGCGTTGGTGGTGGTGCTGTTGGTTGGACGGCGGGATCGCGGCTTCGACGCGTGGGCCGATCTGGAAGGGTGGGGGGCAGCGGCGGCGGTGCTGGGCGTGGTCGCGATGGGGGCGCTGGCGGGGGG
>JBBSNJ010000805.1:0-2084 GCA_038232775.1 Thermomicrobiales bacterium | reverse complement strand
CCCCATCCGCTCCGGCACCTCCGGGAAACCGCCGGGCGCGGTGTGCTCGTGCCCCTCGGTGCCGGCGCCGCCGAACCCGTAGGCCCGCCACTCGTGCTCGTTCCAGCCCGCGCCGAACCCGGCGTAGAGCCGACCGTGGCTCGCGACATCGACCGTCGACGCGATCTTGGCGTAGAGCGCCGGGTGCCGGTAGCCGTTGCAGCCGACCATCTGCCCGATCTTGACCCGCTCGGTATCGCGCGCCAGCGTCGCCGAGATCGTCCAGCACTCGAACGTCGTCTCCAGCGTCGGCTCGGGCACCGTGTGGAAGTGGTCGTAGACCCAGATCGAGTCGAGGTCCGGTTCCGCGTCGGCGGTCCTCGCCACCCGCGTCATCGCCTCGAACTGCTCGACCGGGTCCTCGATTTCGCGGAGGTCCATCCGCCAGCCTTGGGGCACGAATACCCCACACCGCACCTGACTCGCCATCGCCGGTCCCCCTCTCCCCGTGCTCCAAGCGCCGCCTTCGCTCCGAAGGACCCGGCAAGAAAGGTGCCGCTGCCCGCCGCCCGCCGCCCGCCGCCCGCCGCCCGCCGCCCTACGGTATACTCGGATTGGCCCGGAGCAAAAAGCAGGGGCGTGCACCGGTGCCACGGCCCGGCTCACGGGTCAGTCTGCTCACGGGCGCGATCACTCCCCGCCCTCCCCCCAAAGCGAGGGGTGGCGGGTGAGCGAACGCCGAGGCAGACCCTACCGCTGGTCGGGACGGAGGTCGCCCAGAGAGGGGTCAAGGTCATGAGCCGCGAGCGACGCCGGCTCTTCCTCGAGGAAGAGACAGCGGCGGAGCCGGGGCGCTACGGGTGTCCGATGTTGGTTCGCGCCCGGATCGGCTCGCTGCCGGGGGTAGCGTCGCCGACGATGCGGTGCTCGCTCGGGTGGGCACTGCACGACGGGTTGGAGGCGGCGCGCTGCGCCGCCACCGAGGAAGTCACGGACTGCTGGAAAGCGCACCCGGAGCGGGCCCCGGTCGTGGTCCTCCGGACGGGGGAACGGGCGGCGGCCGAGCCGGAGTCGACGCCGGAATCGATCAGGGTCGCCGGCGACTGAGGCGAGAACCGGCAGAGCGGCCCCGGCTTCGTCCACTGCGCCGTGGGGCTGGCCGGGGATGAGCGACGGGGTCGGGGACGGTTGCCCCAGCCAGAGTGTTCACTGGCGCTCCCAGGAGACCCGGCCCGGCGGAACCGCCGCACCCCAGAAGGAGACAGACCGCCCCGGCTTCGGCCGGGGCGGTCTGCGTTTGAGGCCGCGACCGCCGCCTACCGGCGAGGTCGATCCACGGGAGGGTCGGATGGAAATCCGGGACGCGACGGCCGCGGACGCGCCGGCCCTCGCCCGCATCTACAACCAGGGCATCGAAGACCGAGTCGCCACCCTCGAAACCGAGCCGCGGTCGGCAGTGGAGCGGACCGAGTGGCTCGCTGGCCGGGACCGTCCCCACCCCGTCCTCGTCGCCGTCGACTCCACCGGCGCCGTGCTCGGCTGGGGTTCCCTCAACCCGTTCAATCCCCGCCCCGCCTACGATCACGTCGCCGACTTCTCCGTCTACATCGAGCGGGAGGCGCGGGGCCGTGGCGTCGGCGGCACGCTGCTCGACGCCCTCGAAGCTCGGGCGCGGTCGCTCGGCTACCACAAACTGGTCCTGGCCGCCTTCCCCACCAACACTGCCGGCATGCGCCTCTACCGGCGCCACGCCTTCCAGACCGTCGGCATCTATCGGGAGCACGGCCTGCTCGACGGCCGCTGGGTGGACGTCGTCCTGATGGAGAAGCTCCTCGCCTGAGGCAGCGAGCGGCAGGCGGCAGGTGACGGGCGGCAGGGGACGGGCGTGGTGCGTTCCGCGGCAGGAATCTTACGGAATCCGGTCTATCCGGTCCCGCTTCCCGGGAAAGATGGCCGTTGGTATGAGCGCCGTCGCCCCGCCGCCCGGCTAAAGGGACCGGGCTGAGCCCACGAAGCCCACTAAACGGGGCTCGTCCCCCCGGCGACCGCCGCCCCCACCGTGCGCAGCCGGCTTCAGCCGGGTTCGTCGCTTCAGCTCGGTCCCT
>JBBSNJ010000804.1:0-2087 GCA_038232775.1 Thermomicrobiales bacterium | reverse complement strand
TCCGGCCGGTCAAGTCGATCACCAAAGCGTCGGAGACCGGACCGGCAACCAACATCATCGCCGGCATCGCCGTCGGCTTCGAGACGACGGCGTTGCCGGCGCTGACGATCGCCGGCGCCCTGCTCGCCTCGTTCGGGCTCGGCCGCTCGGTCGATCTGCCGCTGGCCACCGAATTCGGGATCCCGATCTCCGACGGCATCTTCGGCACCGCCGTCGCGACGATGGGGATGCTGATGTCGGCCGCCTACATCCTGGCGATGGACACCTTCGGCCCGATCACCGACAACGCCGGCGGCGTGGTCGAGATGAGCAACCAGGACGAGAGCGTGCGGGCCGTGACCGACGCCCTCGACTCCGCCGGTAACACGACCAAGGCGTTGACCAAGGGCTACGCCGTCGGCTCGGCCGCCCTCGCCGCCTTCCTCCTCTTCTCCGCCTTCTTGCAGGAGGTCGAGCGCTTCGCCCCCGAGGAGGACGCCAGCATCGTCAACTTGGCCGACCCCCGCGTCTTCGTCGGCGGTCTGCTCGGGGCGATGCTCGTCTTCCTCTTCGCTTCGCTCGCGATCCGCGCCGTCGGTCGCGCCGCCGGCTACATGATCGAGGAGGTGCGCCGCCAGTTCCGGGCCGATCCTGGGATCATGCTGGGCACCTCCACCCCCGACTACGCCCGCTGCGTCGACATCTCGGTCCGCGCCTCGCTGCGGGAGATGATCGCCCCCGGCGTGCTGGCCGTCGCCGTCCCGGTCCTGGTCGGGGTCGTGCTCCGGTGGGAGGCGGCCGCCGGGATGCTGATGATCGGCACGATCACCGGCGTCCTCCTCGCCAACGTCCTCAACAACGGCGGCGGCGCCTGGGACAACGCCAAGAAGCTGATCGAGGCCGGCGGCCTCAAGGATCAGGACGGCAACACGATCGGCAAGGGGAGCGAGGCGCACGCCGCCGCCGTCGTCGGCGACACCGTCGGCGACCCGTGGAAGGACACCGCCGGCCCCTCTCTCCACGTCTTGATCAAGCTGCTGGCGACGATCACGCTCGTCTTGGCGCCGCTCTTCATCTAGCGGGTCGCGATCAATCTGGTTCGGGGTCCGCGCGATCGGGAGCGTGACCCTCGGTGGGTCACGAACGTTCTCGTTGGGTGGGTCGACCCCTTCCGCCCGGGGAGTTGGACCCCGAGCGGAAGGGATGCGACGACCACTTTGGACGACCAACCGCCCAACCAGGACGCCGCTGCCGCCGGCGCGGCTGTGTCTCAGAAGCACCTGGCCGTCATTGGCGGCGGCATCGCCGGGCTGACGGCGGCGCTGCGGCTGGCCCAGGCCGGGCACCGCGTCACCCTCTGGGAGCGGGGCGACCGGCTCGGCGGCCAGGCCGTCGCCTTCCCCGTCGAAGGCGCCCACCTCGAGCACTTCTACCACCACCTCTTCCAGAGCGACCGCGAGATCGTCGCCCTGATCGAGGAACTGGGTATCGCCGACAAGCTGCTCTGGCTCCCCTCCAACGTCGGCTACTTCGCCGACGGCAAGATCTGGCCGCTGAACGGGGCGCTCGATCTCCTCCGCCTCGGCTTCATCCCCTTCCGCGACCGGCTGCGGGTCGGCCTCGTCACCGCCTACCTGCAGCGCGTGAAGCGGTGGCGCCGCTTCGAGCGGGTCACCGCCGAAACCTGGCTCCGCCGCGCCCTGGGCCGCCGCGCCTACGACCGGACCCTCGGCGCCCAGCTCCGGGCCAAGTTCGGCCGCTACACGCCGGAGGTGGCGATGGTCTGGTTCTGGGGCAAAGTTTGGCTCCGCACCACCTCCCGCCGCTCCCCGCTCGACCAGGAGAAGCTCGGCTACCTCGACGGCAGCTTCAACGTCCTGATCGATGCGTTGGCCGCCGCCGCCCGCGCCGCCGGCGGCGACCTCCGCACCGGCCAAGGTCCGACCGCGCTCCGGCCGAACGGCGACGGCAGCTGGACCCTCGCCCTCGACGGCGGCGACGTCCACTGCGACGCCGTCGTCGCCACCACCCCCTCCCCCGTGCTCCTCCGGCTGGTGCCCGACCTGCCGGCGCCCTACCGGGCCAAGCTCTCCGGGCTCACCTACGAG
>JBBSNJ010000803.1:0-2088 GCA_038232775.1 Thermomicrobiales bacterium | reverse complement strand
GGCCGCACCGGCCGCTCCGGCGGCGCCGAGGCCGGCGACGACGACCGCCCCGGTGGTCCAGGCTCGTAACCCGGCGTCGTCGGTGAGCACCGGGACCGATGCGGTTCTCCGGCTGCCGAGCACCGGGAACGGGACCGGGGAGGGCGGCTCCGGGAGCCGCTGGTCGGGGGCGCTGGCGCTGGTCGGCGCCGGCGCGGCCGGGGTCGCCCGCCTCCGGGACCGCGCCGTGGCGGGCGAGTCGGAGGGCTGATCCGGAGTTCGGGTGATCAAAGGCGTTCGCAGGAGAGCGGCCCTTACCCCCGGCCCCTCTCCTGCCGCGGCAGGAGAGGGGAGCCTTCCGCTGCCGGAGCGCCACGGCGCAACCGGATTCCGTCTGATCCGGGTTTCGGCCGATCGCTGGGGGCTCAGCGCCGGTCCTCGCCGCTGCGGCGCGGCCGAGGGGTGGCCCCTGACCTCCGCTCCCGGCGGGCGGCGGCGGGGGAGCCAGCACTTCCTACGGAACCGGGTTGATGCGGAATCCGGTTGCACCGTTCCGTGATATCGGCAGCGGGACCGGTTTCCCTCTCCTGCCGCAGCGGGAGAGGCGCCGGGGGGTGAGGGCCGCTCTCCGGGAAGCGCAAGCATTTGCTCGGATATTGGATGAGTGATTGTGCGCTGCGGGAGGGACGTTCTCCCGTCCGCTACTTGCGAAGGGAATCGAGCGCTTGCCCGGAGCGGCGCCGACGGGGTGAGGGCTGCCCTCTGGAAACGGAAGCGATCTCCGGTGGGCGGGGTCGGGTGGGCGGCCGGGACAACGGGCTGCCGTCGGCCGCGGCGGCGGGGTGACCGACGACGGCGTGATCGCCGCCGGGGGGGCGATCCGACCCGGACGGTCGAACGCCGCTCGCGGTGGGCCCGCGGTCGCGGGGCCGTCGTACGATGCTGGACGGTGCCCGCTCGGGTTGGGGGGCGGGGGCGCGGGGTCGCCCCCGAGGCGGCGCTCCCGATTCGGACGGACCCCCGTTGGCAGAAGGGTTGAGCATGACGACGCCCGAGCAATGGGCCGCGGTCGATCGCTACCTGACGGACGTCTTCCTGCCCCCCGACCCGGAGCTGGAGGCGACGCTGCGGGCGAGCGCCGAGGCCGGGCTGCCGCCGATCAACGTCTCGCCGACCCAGGGCAAGCTGCTGCAGCTGTTGGCGCGGATCCAGGGGGCGCGGACGATCCTCGAGATCGGGACGCTCGGCGGCTACAGCACGATCTGGCTGGCGCGGGCGCTGCCGGCCGGCGGCCGGCTGGTGACGCTGGAGGCCGAGCCGAAGCACGCCGCGGTCGCCCGCGCCAACGTCGCGCGGGCCGGGCTGGCGGATCGGGTCGAGCTGCGCCTGGGGCCGGCGCTGGAGACGCTGCCGCGGCTGGCGGCCGAGGGGTTCGGCCCGGTCGACCTCTGCTTCATCGACGCCGACAAGCCGAGCAATCCCGACTATTTCCGGTGGGCGCTGCGGCTCGCCCGCGCCGGCGGCCTGATCGTGGTCGACAACGTCGTCCGCGGCGGCGCCGTGGTCGACGCCGGCAGCGACGACGCCGGGGTGCGGGGGGTGCGCCGGCTGAACGAGCTGGTGGCGGCCGAGCCGCGGGTCAGCGCGACGGCGATCCAGACGGTCGGCGGCAAGGGATGGGACGGGCTGGTGATCGCCCTCGTCACCGCCGATCGCGAGGGCGAGGTGCGGTAGCGTCGTCTCCCTTCTGGCTCGAGGGTGGGGGGGCGTCGCTGGCCGGCCGCCGGCCGCCGGCCGCTGGGTGTGGCGAGCGGCCCGCCTCCGCGAACTGAGACGAAAGCCTGGCGATCGCTGCCGCTTCCCGGAGAGAGGCTCTCACCCCCCGACCACCTTGCCCCTGTCCCGTGCGCGGGACAGGGGAGCCCGTCCCGCTTGCGGTCATGGAACAGTTCAACCGGATTCCGTCTGACGACGACTCCTCCGACCGCCGCCGTCGGGGTTCCAGTGGGTGAAGGGGCGGTGGGAGGCTGGTCGCCGCGGTGGCACGCCCCGCGGCGGCGGCCGGGGGCGGGCCGAGCGGTCGGATCACCGGGGGTGGTCCGCCCCCAG
>JBBSNJ010000802.1:0-2088 GCA_038232775.1 Thermomicrobiales bacterium | reverse complement strand
GACGGCGCGCTGGTCGCCGACGGGCGAGGCGGTGGTGGTGTTGGGGGCGGAGGAGGGCGGGGAGGGGGAACTCTTGCTCGTGGAGGTCGCCGCCGGGTCGACTCCGAGCCCGATTCGCCCCGTGGAACCGCTGGCGTCGGCGCGTCCGGTGTCGGCGGTGGCCTGGGCCCCCGACGGGCGGGCGCTATTGATCGTGGAGCGACCGGCTGCAACGGGGCCGCTGGTCGCAGGAGATCTTTGGCAGATCGGGATCGATGGCGGTGGCCGGCGGGTGGTGGCGAGCGCGGGGACGGCTGGGCCGGCGGCGCGGGTGGCGCTGGTGCGGCCGTCGCCATCTGGTGCGGCGGTGGCCTACACGATCGCGGTCGCGGAGGAGACGGCGTCGCGATTCCACAGCTTGCGGGTGAAGGAGTTGGAAAGCGGACGCGGCGAGGAGGTACCGGTGCCGGAGGGGGAAACCGTCACCGACCTCTGGTGGACAGCGGGGGGGCTGGTCTTCCGGACCGTACCGAGGGCGACGGAGGGGGGAGCCTACGACGGCGGTCCGTTTGCCCTCTACCAGTTCGACGGGGAGGGGGAACCCCGGCGGCTCCTGGCGGTCTCGGCCGAGGAGTTGGCGACGCCGCCGGCGCTGGCGACGCCGGTAGCTGGGCCGGACGGAGCGTGAGCCCCGCGAGGGGGAGTCGACGAGTTCGCTGGCAGCGTTCTTCGGATCGGTGTATCTCCAAGATTCTGTCCGGAGCATTCTGTCGATGAATACGCGGAGTGGCGGGATTTCTGGCGGACGTTGGTCAAACTAGAAATTGATACAGAACCCGGATGATCGCTTCCTCGAACCGGAAGAAAGCCCTCGCCCCCGGTCCCCTTCTCCTTGTCCCGTGCGCGGGGGAGGGGAGCGTGGTCGCGGACCACCGGGGGACCACCCACGATCCACCCGGATTCCGTATGAGCCTGTCCCACCTCCGGAGGCGCAACGGATCAATGGGAGTCCGCAAGAGCCCGCTGGTACCTCCGAGGACCACGGGACGGCCGGGCGAGCTCCGCGGGCGAGGGAGAGGAGCTCTGGGCGGCGTTCCCGAGGGTGAACGGCGTGCCTGCCGCCGCCCGTGATTGCGCATTGCGCTGTTAAACGTCGCCCTGGTCGGGGTCGATCTCCTCGGCGTCGAAGATGTTTTTGGCGGCGCGGAGACGCTGCTCGTCGGCGTCGAGGAGGGAGGCGTCGGGCGTCGTCGGCGCGGGGGTGCCCTGGCCCAACTCCAGACCAACACGGGGTGCCGACATCGAATCGGGCGGGGGCGGAGCCTCGGGTTCTGGGGGGGCCGCGGTCGGAGGCGCCGGGGAGGGGTTGAAACCGCGGAGGATGCAGGAGACCTGGACCGGCGTCCCGAGATGGCGGGCCATGACGCCCTCGACCACCGCCCGCACTTCGTCGCTGTTGAGCTTGTCGCGGTGGAACTCGTAGGCCGCGGCCAGGGTGACCATCGAGCCGGCGACGGCGACCGGGTCGACCGAGCTGAGCAGGGCTTCGATCCGGCGATTGACGGCCTTGACGTCCTGCCGGACCCGCGGCCAGAGGTCGGCGAGGCGTTCGACGCCGATCGCTGAGCCGGCGCCGTTGCGGTCGCCGTTCGTCGCCGGAGCGGTCGGGGCGGACGGGCGGTCCGGGGCATCTGGGGGCGGCATGGGAGCGGCGTTGGCGAGCGGCTCCTCGGGCGCGGCGGCGGGGGGGTCGATCGGCGGGGCGGCGGAGCCGCGAACGCGATCCCGCAGGGATGGACCGATCGGGCGCGGAGGCAACGCCTTGGCCGACGAGTCGGGCTGGGGCGGCGGCGGAGTGATCACCGCCTGGTGGGGGTCGGCGGTTTGGCGCGTCACGGTCTGGGCCGCCGCGGGGGCGGCACGGAGGGCGCCCTCGACCAGCGCGACTTCGAGCGGAAGTTGGGGGTAGGGCGAGCGGCGAATGGTGGCGTCGATCTCGCCGAAGCGGCGAGCCAGGTCGGCCAGCTCCGGCAGCGAGAAGCGGACGGCGAGGGCGCGGGCAGCCTCGTCGGCGTCGTCGGCGCCGCCGGCCCGCTCGTGGAGGAGGAG
>JBBSNJ010000801.1:0-2092 GCA_038232775.1 Thermomicrobiales bacterium | reverse complement strand
GCCGACCGCTCCTACCTGCTCCTCGGCAACCCCGGCACCGGCAAGACGACCCTCGCCAACCAGATCGCCCACGACCATGCCCGCCGCGGCGGCACCGTCCTCTACGTCACCCTGCTGGGCGAATCCCACGACCGGATGCTCGGCAACCTGGCCGGCTACGGCTTCTTCGACCCCGCCCTGGTGGGAGAGCGGGTCCGCTACATCAGCCTCCTCGACGAGGTGAGCGACCGCGGCCTGCCCGGCTTCCTCGCCGCCCTGCGCGATCTCGTCCTCCGGCACCGCGCCAGCCTGTTGGTCATCGACGGTAGCAAGCGGCTGGCCGATTTTGCCGGCTCCCGCCTCGAGTACGACCGTTTCCTGGCCGATCTCCTGACCCAACTGACGCTGCTTGGCTGCACCGCCCTCCTCCTCTCGACCCCCGCGGTCGATCTCGTCGGCGCGATCGGCACCCACGTCGACGGCGTCGTCGAGCTCCGCAGCGATCGGGTCGGCGCCCGCGAGGTGCGCCACCTCCACGTCGTCAAGTGCCGGGGGACCGACCACCTCCTCGGCCAGCACGAGATGGAGATCACCCCCGGCGGCGTCGCCGTCTTCCCCCGCCTAGAGGCGACCCAGCGCGGCAGCCAAGCCCCGACCGGGCTCGACCGCGAGCGGTTCCCGTTCGGTATCCCCGGACTCGACGGGATGCTCGGCGGCGGGCTGCTCGCCCAGTCGACGACCCTCGTCTTCGGCCCGGTCGGCTCCGGCAAGACGCTGACCGGGCTCCACTTCGTCGCGGCGGGGGCGGAGCGAGGCGAGCCGGGGCTGATCGCCTCCTTCCAGGAGTCGCCGACGCGCCTCGTCGCCAAGGCCCGCGAGGTCGGGCTCGACCTCGGGCAGCACATCGACGCCGGCCGCCTCCGCGTCCTCTGGTACCCCTCGCTTGAGCTGCTGCTCGACGCTTGGGCGCACGAGCTGCTCGCCGCCGTCGCCGAGCAGCGGCCGACCCGGCTGCTCATCGACACCATCACCGACGCCGAATTGCTCGCCCCCGACCCCGCCCGCCTACCGGCCTTCACCGCCGCTCTCGTCAACGCCCTGACCGGTCTCGGCGCCACCACCATCTTCAACGCCACCCTCCGCAATGTCGCCGGCGGCGAGCTGTCGCTGCCGATCCCCTCGGTCGCCGGCGCGATCGAGAACGTCGTCCTCCTCCGCTACGTCGAGATCGGCGCCCGCCTCCGCCGCCTCGTCTCGATCCTCAAGTCGGGCGAGAGCCGCTACGACAACGGCATCCGCGAGTTCGTGATCGGCGACACGGGGATGGACGTCGCCGGCTCGATCGCCAGCGCCGACGCCCTGCTCGGCGACGCCCCCCTCGACCAGGATCCGACCGCCGGTGGCGACCAGTCCCCCCGCCGCCGGTGAAGCCCCGCCGCTCGCCGCTGCCGGCGTCGCCCCGGCGCTGCCCGCTCGCCGCCGTCTCCCGGCCCGACCTGACGATGCCTCGCCGCGCTGACGCCGGCGCCGCTCCCGACGGCCCCACCCCCGGCTGGCTGGGCTGATGGTCGGTCCCGCACCGCCGGACGCCTCGTCCCCGGCCCGCCGCCTCCGCGTCCTCCTCAACCCCGAGGCCGGTGCCAAGGGCGGCCTCCCCACCAACGCCGCCACCGAGGCGACGGTCCGGACGGCGATGGCCCACCACGGTCTCGGCGACGAGCTGCGCGTCACCGTGTCGGAGGCGGACGCCGTCGCCGCCTGCCCCGACCGCGCCGGCGACCGGCTCCTCCCGACCACCGACCTCGGGCCGCCGCTTGCTCGGGTGACGGCCCGCGTTCCCCGAACCTCCAACCCCGACGATCCCACCCCCGGCCGGACAGGCTGATGGTCGACTCCGCGCCGCGGCCCCAGGCGGCCGACTCGGCCCCGGCCCGCCGCCTCCGCGTCCTCCTCACCCCCAACGCCGGCGCCAAGGGCGGCCTCCCGACCAACGCCGCCTCCGAGGAGACGGTCCGGGCCGCGATGGCCCGCCACGGTCTCGGCGACGATCTGCGCGTCACCCACTCGGAGGCAGAGGCGATCTCCGCCACCCGCGAGGCCGCCGACCTCGGCT
>JBBSNJ010000800.1:0-2101 GCA_038232775.1 Thermomicrobiales bacterium | reverse complement strand
GTTGACCGGCCCCGCCTTCGCCGCCGACCCCTATCCGGTCTACGACCGCCTCCGGGCCGAGCAGCCGGTCTTCTGGAGCGAGACCGTCGGCGCCTGGCTCCTATCCCGCTACGACGACGTCCAGGCCACCCTCCGCGACCCCGCCCGCTTCTCCAGCCACGGGCGCTTCTCGGCCGTGCTCGATCAGGTGACGCCCGAGGTCCGCGCCCGGCTCCGGCCGAGGGAGGAGCACTTCGCGGTCGGGCTGCTCGGCTCCGATCCGCCGGCCCACACCCGGCTCCGCGGCCTGATCAACCGGGCCTTCACGCCGCGGGTGATCGAGCGGCTCCGGCCCCGGGTGGAAACCCTCGTCGCCGAGTTCCTGGATGCCGCCCTCGCCGCCGGCGACGGGGAGATCGACCTCGTCCGCGACCTCGCCTACCCCCTCCCCGCGACCGTCATCGCCGAGCTGCTCGGCGCCCCGCCCGAGGCGCGCGACCGGTTCAAGGTCTGGTCCGACGGCATCCTCGCCTTCCAGGGGACCGGCCGCACCACGCCGGCCGTCCTCGACCGCGCCCAGGCCGACCTGCTCGAGATGCGCGCCTTCCTCGGCGAGCTGCTCGCGCACCGCCGCCGCACCCCCAGCGACGACCTCCTCGGCCGGATGGTGGCGGCCGAAGCCGAGGGGGACAAGCTCTCCTCGGCCGAGCTGCTGACGACCTGCGTCACCCTCCTCACCGCCGGCCACGAAACGACCACCAACCTGATCGCCAACGGCCTCCGCACCCTCCTCCGCCACCCCGACCAGCTCGCCCGACTCCGCACCAACCCCGGCCTGATGCCCACCGCCGTCGAGGAGATGCTCCGCTTCGAGAGCCCTCTCCAGCGCAACCCCCGCCGCGCCGCCGCCGATCTCGAGCTCCGTGGGCAGCAAATCCGGCGAGGCGACTTCGTCCTCCAAGTCCTCGGCGCCGCCAACCGCGACCCCGCCCAGTTCCCCGCCCCCCACCGCTTCGATCCCGAGCGCCAGCCCAACCGCGACGTCGCCTTCGGCCTCGGCATCCACTTCTGCCTCGGCGCCCCGCTCGCCCGGCTGGAAGCCCCGATCGCGATCGGCGCCGTCCTCGCCCGGCTGCCCGGTCTCCGGCTCGCCGCCGAGCCGCGCTGGCAGGAGCACGGGCTGCTGCGATCGCTGGCGTCGCTCCCCGTCCAACCGTGGCCCCCCGGCGCGCGCCGTCCCCGACCGACCGCAGCGGCGCCGCCGGCGGGACCGCCCCGCCCCGCAGCGAACCCGCGGCGGAACGCCTCCCTCCGGCACGGCCGCTGATCGCCGGTGTCGTCCTCGCCGCCGGCCGTTCGTCCCGCCTCGGCCGGCCCAAGCAGCTCCTCCCGCTCGGCGACGCCCCGCTACTGGTCCACACCCTCCGTCACGCCGCCGCCTCGACCCTCGACCAGATCGTCGTCGTTCTCGGTCACGAAGCCCACGCCATCGAGACCGCGATCGCCCCTACCCGACGCGGGTCATCAACGCCGATCACGGTCGTCCTCAACCCCGACTATGCCGCCGGCCAAAGCACCTCGCTCCGGGCCGGCCTCGCCGCCCTCGATTCCGACGTCGCCGCCGCCCTCTTCCTCCTCGGCGACCAGCCCCAGGTCGACGCCGCGATCATCGACGGCCTGCTCGCCGCCTACCGCACCGGCCGCCCTCCGCTCGTCGTCCCGACCTACGGCGGACGCCCCGCTAACCCCGTCATCTTCGATCGCGCGCTCTTCCCCGAGCTGGCCGCCGTCACCGGCGACGAGGGCGCCCGCGGCGTCGTCCGCGCCCACGCCGCCGACGCCCGCCGCGTCCCCGTCGGCGACGGCCCGCCTCCCCCCCACGTCGCCACCGAGGAGGCCTACGCCGCCCACCGCGCCGCCCGGCCCACCCCGTAACCACACACCCCCGGACCACGCCCGCGCCGGCCGACTCGTACGAAACCCCGGAAACTGCTTCGCATGCCCGCGGCGGCAGCCGTCCCTCACCCTCGGCCCCCTCTCTCCCGGACCGTTTCGGTTTCGGCCCGGAGCCGAGGGGTTGAACCGGCAGTCGAGGGGTCTTCGGCGGCCGATCGCCGCGGCG
>JBBSNJ010000799.1:0-2105 GCA_038232775.1 Thermomicrobiales bacterium | reverse complement strand
CGCTCCCCGGTCGCCGCCGCCCGATCCATCGTAGACACGACCGATCCGGAGCGCTAGAGTAGCGTGCCCCGGGTTCCGAGCGCCCGACGATCGGTCTGGAGCCGCGGATCGAGCCGGCGAGGGAGGTGATCGAGCGACGACGAGAACGTCCGGCGACGATCGCCGGCGACGACGAACCGGGTGGACGTCCCGCGCCTCACCGCCGAGGCGCACGTTTCGCAGCCGAACGGAGGGATCACCCATGGTTAACCACTCGTCCGATCAGCGGCCGATTTCCTCGATGGGTCGGCGCACCCTGGTCAAGGCGGCCGCTGCCCTCACCGGCGCGGCGGCCCTGGCGCCCCTGACCGCGCTGGCGCAGGAGGACCGCGACTACGGCCCGGACGCGCCGCCGGTGCACTACCCCGACCCGGACGTCGTCGCCGTCACCCTCGCGTTCCAGCCCTACATCCAGGGCAACTCCGCCATCCAGCGCCTCTGGACGGGCGGGCTCTGGTTGGAGGGGCCGGCTTGGAGCGCGGTCGGCCGCTACCTGCTCTGGAGCGACATCCCGAACGGCGTCCAGATGCGCTGGCTGGAGGACGACGGCCACGTCAGCGTCTTCCGCAACCCGTCCGGCAACAGCAACGGCAACACGTTCGACTGGGAGGGGCGCCAGGTCTCCTGCCAGCACGGCGAGCGGCAGGTGGACCGCTACGAGCACGACGGCTCGGTCACCGTCCTGGCCGCCGAGTACGAAGGCCAGCCGTTCAACTCGCCGAACGACGTCGTCGTCCACCCGAACGGCAGCGTCTGGTTCACCGACCCGCCCTACGGCACCCTGCCGGTCGGCGGCTACGAGGGGAACCCGGGGGAGCTCTTCCAGCCGAACGCCGTCTACCGGATCGACCCCAGCGGCCGGATCGACCGGGTCACCGACGAGCTCGAAGCGCCCAACGGCCTCGGCTTCTCGCCCGACCACACCAAGCTCTACATCGTCGACACCGGCAGCGGTGCCGGCGACATCAAGGTCTTCGATGTCGTCGACGGGGCGCGGCTGGCCAACGGCCGGCAGTTCGTCGACATGATGATCGACGGCGAGAAGGTCGGGCCGGACGCCGTCGCCCTCGACATCGACGGCAACGTCTGGGCCACGGGCGGCTGGGTCGGCTACGGCTTCGACGGGGTCCACGTCTTCACCCCGGAGGGGGAGCGGATCGGGCACATCCGCCTGCCGGAGACGACCTCGAACCTCGTCTTTGGCGGCCCCAAGGGCAACCGGCTGATGATGACCGCCAGCCAGTCGATCTACGCGGTCTACGTCAACACGCGGGGGGCGCGCGTGACGTAGGGGAGCGCCGCGTCCCCCTCGAGCAGCGAGGGAGAACGCGGTCGCGGCGCCAAGCGCTGGCGCGTCGAGCCTCCGGGCGCGTGCCGCCGGAGCCCCCGAGATGCCGGGCGGAGCGGGGCCGACTGGGAGCCGGCCTGTTCCGCTCCGCCCGGGGAGAGCGGTCGGCGAGCGAGGGGCCGGCGCGGGGGAGAACCGACCACGCGACTCGAGGAGCGGGCGATGGACGAGGTCTTGCTGCGGGCGAGCGGCGTGACCAAGCGCTACGGCGGGATCGACGCCCTGCGCGGCGTCGACCTCGAGCTGCGCGCCGGCGAGGTCCACGCCCTGATGGGGGAGAACGGCGCCGGGAAGTCGACGATGGCCAAGATCATCGCCGGCGTCGAGCCGCGCGACGGCGGCACGATCACCTGGCGCGGCCGCCCGGTCGCCTTCCGCGACACGCGGGAGGCCGTCGCCGCCGGCGTCGCCATCGTCCTCCAAGAGCTGAGCCTGATCCCCGACCTCTCGGTCGCCGAGAACATCTTCCTCGTCCACCGCGACGCCTACCGCGGCGGCTTCTGGCTCGACCGCCGCGCCGTCCGTGCCCGCACCGACGAGCTGTTCGCCCGCCTTGGCTGGGAGCTGCCGGTCGACCCCGAGCGCCGGGTCGGGGGCCGCTCGGTGGCCCCGCGGCCGATGGTGGCGGTCGGGCGCGCCCGCGCGCGCGCCGCCCGCCGCGTCGGGCGCGCCGCGGCGACCCCCCCCCCCCCCCCCCCCGCGGGGGGCGGGCGCGTGG
>JBBSNJ010000798.1:0-2112 GCA_038232775.1 Thermomicrobiales bacterium | reverse complement strand
CCTCCGAGAGGTACTTGCCGAGGCCGTCGTGGGTCATGCCGCGGTGGACCGGGACGTCGAGGGGCGGCACCTCGGCGAAGCCGATCGTGTTGGTCGGCTCGGCCAGGATCGCCTGCGACAGATCCTTGCCGACCTTGTTGACGTCGATGTCGAAGGCGGCGCTGAACTCGACGTCGCCGACGTGGTAGCCGCCGAGGTCGACGTGCATCAGGCCGGGGACCAGCTCGTCGCGCGGGGCGTTCTTGTAGTACTCGACGCCTTGGACCAGGGCCGAGGCGCAGTTGCCGACGCCGATGATGGCGACGCGGACCTTGCCGTCCTCCCGGCGCCCGGCGCCGGCTGTCCCGTTGGACGTGGTTTCCATCCGTTCGTTCCTCTCTGCGCGGCGACCACGCCCGCCGCGCTGGGCGGGGGGGCGCTGGGTGGTCGATGACGGGCGGCCGCCGCCCGGCGAGGGGGAGGAGGACGCGGTCCCGGCGCGGCTGCCGCCCGCGAGGGACGCCGCGAACTCGACGATCTCTGCCGGGGTCACCGCCAGCGCGTCGGCGAGGCTGCGCATCGTCGAGCGGTTGACCCGCTTGGCGTGCCCGCCTTCAATCCGACCGACCGTCCAGCGGGCGACGCCGGCGCGCTCGGCCAGCTCGCGATAGGTGAATCCCCGCTCCTCCCGCCACGCCTTGAGCGTTTTCATGGCCCCACCTCCCGACGGCCCAAAAATGATACCCATCTGCCTTCTTTGGTGCAAGCCACCCTTCCCTTCGAACCGAAGCGTTGAACCAATATTGGTGCAGCGGTCTCGCCCCTGGGAGGGCGGGCGCCGCGAGCCGGTTTCGCCAAGCGAGTGCCCTGATACGAACTTCGGTTGAACCGTTCCGTTATCGGGAGCAGGAACGTCTCCCCTCTCTCGCGCCCGGGAGAGGGGCCGAGGGTGAGGGCATTTCTCCGGGTAGCCGAAGTCATTCCCCGAAGTTCGTACGAGCATGCCCTGCCAGCGTTGACCCGCCAAATCCGCGACCGGTCATCCGGGCCTGTGCAGCGGCACTCGCCGTACGCGGAGCGGCACCGGCGTGTGGTTCGATGCCGAGCCGCCCTCCCCCCGAGTCTTCGGCCCGCCAACGGGCGTTCGGCCTCCAGAATGGAAAGAGGCAGCGGAGGGACGAGCCGGTGCCGACAGCGAGCCCCGTTTGGTTGGCCCCCGTCATCTCCCCGGTGGCCTGGAGCCGGACACCTCGCATTGATGGGCGGCGAGCGTGGAGCACCGCGCTGATCGCCCTATTCTGGCTGTGCGTCGGAGCCGGGGCTGGGTGCGTAGGAGCGGAGGACGATGTCGTGGAGGACGGCGACGTCGACGTCGGCCAGCCGCTTGAGGTAGAGGCAACCAACGCCGGTCTTGTACTTGCCCAGCCGGCCCAGGAGTTCCTGGAATCCGGCGAGGTCGCCGGACAGATAGAGCTTGAGCGCCCGCTTGCGGGGAGAAAAGCCGACCCGGGGCCAGTCCCCTTCCCGCCCCGACGCGTAGCGGTAGTGGCGGGAGCCGAAGCCGACGATGCTCGGACCCCAGAGGACCGGCGCTTCCCCGGTCGTCTCCGCCATCAGCCGGCAGAGCGATTCGGCGTCGATGCGGCGCTCGTCGGGTTCGACGGCGGCGAGGAAGTCGGCCACCGAGCGGTCGTTGGGCACGGTCTTGGCTTCCGGCACCTGGCGACCCTCCTACGGCGAATCGCGTCCTCCGGGCTCCTGGGGGTTGGCAAAGGGTGCCGGCGGTTCCACCAGGGTGCTCGCCCCCTGTCAGTCCGAGCTTGGCGAGGCATCGGTGCGGTCCTCAAACAGGGCCGATGCCGCGAAGGGCGGTTCGACGGCGGTGCCGACGAACCTCAACCGGTCAGCGCCGTGCCGCAGTTGGTGCAAAACTTGGAGCCGGCGGCGTTCTCCGTCCCGCACTTGGGACAGGTGACGGTGGCTTGGCCCTGGAGCTGGTTGCCGCAGTTGGGACAGTACTTCGATCCGGCGGGGATCGTCGCCTGGCAGTTGGGACAGGTCATCGTCGCCGGCGCCGCGCCCGGGGCCGCGGCGCCGGGCGGGGCCCCGTGGGGCGGGGGGGCGGAGGCGTGG
>JBBSNJ010000797.1:0-2126 GCA_038232775.1 Thermomicrobiales bacterium | reverse complement strand
AGTGGCAGCGGGGACCATCGAGCGCCACCGGCAAGTGGCCCACCTCGCCGCCGAGGCCACGGGGACCATCGACGAGACGTCCTCCGCTGATGATGCCGCCCCCGACGCCGGTGCCGAGCGCGAAGTAGACGAGGTCGGCGACGTGCTCGCCGGTGCCGAAGCGGGCCTCGCCGAGGGCGGCGCAGTTGCCGTCGTTGCCGAGGCGGATCAGGCGGGGGGTGCGGGCGCGGAGGGCGTCGCCGAGGGGGTAGTCGCGCCAGCCGCGGAGGTTGGGGGTGAAGTAGACGACGCCGCGGCGGGGATCGAGCGGGCCGGGGATGGCGACGCCGGCCGGGACCTCCGGGCCGAGACCGGCGGCGGCGGCGACGGTCTCGATCAGGTGGACGAGCCGGTCGACGACGGCGTCGGGGCCGGTCTCGGCTTGGGTGGGCAGGGCGCGGCGGTGGGCGACCGCGCCGTCGGCGGCGATGGCGGCGGCGCGGAGGTTGGTGCCGCCGAGGTCGACGGCGAGGACGGGCGACGCCATCAGCGGTTCGCTCTCAATGCGTTGCCCCCGGCGCTCGGCGACGATTCCTAGTCGCGGCCATCGCGGGCGATCTTACCGCGTGGCCGAGGGGCTTCGCCGGGGCCCGACGCGTCGGGGGAGAACGCACCGTTCCGATCAGCGGGGTCGGCAGGGGACAAGGCTCTCCGCTACTGCAGATCGGCGAAGGAGGGCGGTGGGCGCCAAGGCACCGCGAGTACAGAGCTTCACCGTCCTTCGGAATCACCGGCACCACCCAGGAGCGAGAAACGCTCCGCCCACTGCCCACTGCCCACTGCCCACTAAAGAATGAAGTTGCTCAAATCCTCGTCGGCGGCGACCTCGCCGATCCGCTCAATGACGAAGGGGCCGTCGATCGTGATCCGCTCGCCTTTGCGGGTCGGCGCCTCGAAGCTGATCTCTTCGAGCACGCGCTCGATCACGGTGTAGAGGCGGCGGGCGCCGATGTCCTCGGTCCGGGCGTTGACCAGGGTGGCGAGGCGGGCCATCTCGCGGAGGGAGGACTCCTCGAAGTTGAGGACGAGCTCCTCGGTGGCGAGGAGGGCCGTGTACTGCTTCGTCAGGGCGTTCTGGGGAACGGTCAGAATCGTGTAGAGGTCTTCTTCGCTCAGGCTGCTCAGCTCGACCCGGATCGGGAACCGCCCCTGGAGCTCGGGGATCAGGTCTGAGGGGCGGGTGTCGTGGAAGGCGCCGGCGGCGATGAAGAGGATGTGGTCGGTCTTGACCGGCCCGTAGCGGGTCATCACCACCGAGCCCTCGACGATCGGGAGCAGGTCGCGCTGGACCCCTTCGCCCGAGACGTCGCCGCCGAACTCGCCGCTGGCCGAGATCGTCTTGTCGATCTCGTCGACGAAGACGACCGCCGCCTCCTCCACCCGCCGCATCGCGGCTTCGACCACAGCGTCCCAATCGACGAGGCGGTCGGCCTCCTGCTGAGTCAGGATGCGGCGCGCCTCCCGGACCGAGACGCGGCGGCGGGTACGGCGGGGGGGCGGCGCGTAGCCGTCGAGGAAGTCCTGGAAGGTGTCGTAGAGATCCTCCGGGCTGAGCCCGCCGAACTCGTCGTAGGGTCCGTAGTCGTTTTGGTCCCCGTCGATCTCGATCTCGATCGTCTCCTCCTCGAGGGCCTGGTCGTCGAGGAGTTTCAGGAGACGTTGCCGCTCCCGCTCCAGGCGACGCTGGGCGGCAGCCTCCTGGGCGGGGGCGGCTTGGCTCTCGGGAGCGCGGGCGGAGGGCCGGCGACGACCGTTGGTGCTCCCGCCGCGCTTGCGCTCGGCGAGTTGGGCGGCGAGGAGGTCGACCAAGCGCTGGGCGGCGGCGCGGGCGGCGTCCTCCTTGACCAGCTCCAGACGCTGCCCGTGGAGCATGTCGATGGCGACCTCGACCAGGTCGCGGACGATCGCCTCGACGTCCCGGCCGACGTAGCCGACCTCAGTGAACTTGGTCGCTTCGACCTTGATGAAGGGGGCCTCGACGATGCGGGCGACGCGGCGGGCGATCTCGGTCGTGCCGACGCCGGTCGGGCCGATCATCAAGATGTTCTTGGGCACGACCTCCTGCCGCATCTCCTCCGGCAGGAGCT
>JBBSNJ010000796.1:0-2127 GCA_038232775.1 Thermomicrobiales bacterium | reverse complement strand
TCCAGATCACGCCGGGCTCGACGTCGACCACCCGGAACCACCCCTGCGCCAGCGCCGACCCCTCCGTCACGATTCCCTCCCTCCCGGTCGCACCACCCCGCGCCGCCCGTTGTCCGTCTCTGGCTGATCCCGACGCGGCGCGGAGTATACGGTCCGCCTCCCCTCGCCCGTTCGGCTCCCCGTTGCCGAACCCGATTGCCGCCTCTCCCCGCCGGTTCGCCCCCATGGGCAGCAGCCCCGCCCGGCCCGGCTCTGCTCGCGGCTTGGTCCCCGGGAGGGAGGTGTCCACGGCGGCGGCTCGTCGGCCGGCTTCCTCGCCGGGAGGGAAGTGCGGCCCCGTCCCCGCGCCGTTCAACTCGGCTCGCGCACCATCGGCCGCACCGCGGCGAACGCCCACCGCCGAGCGCCGTGCTATCATTTTGACAGTTACCAGTCATCACCGTAGCGTCACCGGCCAGGTTTGGCCGCGGCGGATCCGCTCCGGTGAAGCGAGGTTCGTATGGACACCCCGGACAACCTCGGCTGTCCCGTCGCCCGGACGGCCGAGATCATCGGGAACAAGTGGACCCCGTTGATCGTGCGCGACCTCGCCCGTGGCGAACGCCGGTTCAGCGAGCTCGAGCGCTCCTTGGTCGGGATCAGCCCCAAGACGCTCTCCGAGCGCCTCAAGCGCCTCGAAGAGGCCGGCGTCGTCACCCGCGCCTGCTACGCAGAGGTTCCCCCGCGGGTCGAGTACGCCCTGACCCCGAAGGGCTTCGCCCTCCTTCCGGTGATCGAGAGCATGCGCGACTTCGGCAGCGCCTGGCTTCCCGACCGCCCCTGCCCGAGCGTCGCCCCTTCCCGCAGCGCCCTCCCCGCCGGCCGCCTCGCCCTCGCCCGCTGAACCTTCTCCCGCCGCAACGCTGAACGGTCCCCGCCCCCTCGATCATCGCCGCCGTTCGAGCGGGCTCATCGATGGGGATGGTCCGGACGAGAGCGGGCGCGGCACTCGATCCGGGGGTCCGAGACGGCTCACGCGTGCCTGCGACCGCCCCCCACCCCTTTCCTCCTCGCGGTGCCGAATCCTGGCCGGGGACCGGACGGCTCGGTCCGTCCGAACTGGGCGGTCCTCGGGTGCTGCTCCGCTATACTCCTTCGCGTCGTCGTCCCGACGCCGCCCCCCGTCTCGTCTGACCCGAAGGAGCCGCTCGCGTGACCGCCGCCACCGTCGTCGAGACCCCGTCCCACCGCATCCCCGGCGCCGCTCGCCGCCGGGTCTTCTCCGGCATCCAGCCCTCCGGCAGCTTCCACATCGGCAACTACCTCGGCGCCATCCGCAACTGGGTCGATCAGCAGACCCGGTACGACAACATCTTCTGCATCGTCAACCTCCACGCGCTCTCGTTCCCGATCCCGGCCGAGACCCTGCGCGCCAACACGCTCCACCTCGCCAACGTCCTTCTCGCCGCCGGCCTCGACCCCGAGCAATCGACCATCTTCGTCCAGTCCGATGTCCGCGAGCACAGCGAGCTCTGCTGGCTGCTCAACTCCGTCACCCAAGTCGGCGAGCTCCGCCGGATGACCCAGTTCAAGGACAAGGCCGGCAAGGACGAGCGGGTCTCGGCCGCCCTCTTCGTCTACCCCGTGCTCCAGGCCGCCGACATCCTCCTCTACGACACCGACCTCGTCCCCGTCGGCGACGACCAGAAGCAGCACATCGAGCTCACCCGCGACGCCGCCGCCCGCTTCAACGCCCGCTACGGTCCGACCTTCACCCTCCCCCTCCCCGACATCAAACCCGAGGGCGCGCGGATTATGGCCCTCGACGACCCGAGCAAGAAGATGAGCAAGAGCGACGCGAACCCGAACGCCGCGATCGCCCTCACCGACGACGCGGACACCATCCGGCGCAAGATCCGCCGCGCCGTCACCGACTCCGGCAGCGACGTCGTCGCTGGTCCCGACAAGCCGGCGCTCTCCAATTTGCTCGCCATCTACGCTCTCCTCAGCGGCGAGACGTCGGCCCAGATCGAGCAGCGCTACGCGGGGAAGGGCTACGGCGCCTTGAAAACGGACCTCGCCGAGGTCGTCGTCGAGGCCCTCGCTCCGATGCAGCGCCGCTTGGCCGAGCTCGAAGCCGACCCCCGC
>JBBSNJ010000795.1:0-2132 GCA_038232775.1 Thermomicrobiales bacterium | reverse complement strand
GGGGCCGGCCGCGACGCCGCCGCGGACGCCGGCCGAAGCGGCGGTGGCGGAGGTCTGGGGGCGGCTGCTCGGGGTCGAGGGCGTCGGCGCTGACGACCACTTCTTCGACTTGGGCGGGCACTCGCTGCTGGTGACCCAGGCGATGGCCCGGCTGCGACAGGCGCTCGGGGTCGATCTGCCGGTGCGCGCCCTCTCCGAGGCGCCGACGGTGGCCGAGCTGGCCGAGCGGGGCGAGGCGGCCCAGCGCGGGGGGCAGGGCGCCGCGGCGGGGGCGACGGCGTCCTCGTTGGTGACGCTCCAGCCGCTCGGCGACGGCCGCCCGGTCTTCCTGGTACCGGGGGGGGCGGGCGACGCGGTCAACTTGTTCAAGATGACCAAGCTGGCGCGGGCGATGGGGCAGGACCGACCGTACTACGGCTTCTTCGCCCAGGAGGAGTTCGGCGAGGCGGATGGCGCGCCGCAGGGCTGGGCCGAGGGGGTCGCCGCCGGCTACGTCCGGGAGGTGCGGGAGCGGCAGCCGGACGGGCCGTACCTCCTGGGCGGGACCTGCCTCGGCGGCACGATCGCCTGCGAGATGGCCCAGCAGCTCCAAGCGGCCGGGCAGGAGGTGCTGCGCCTGATCCTCATCGACGCCTGGCGACCGGGCGCCCGGCGTGGCTTCGACCCGGCCAAGCAAGCCGAACGGTTGCGGCAGCGGGAGCGCCAATCATCGCGCCGTGGGGAACGGGCGGGCGGCAAGGACCGCGCCGTCGCGCCGGAAGGGGACGCGCTCTCGGTCCGACGGTGGCGCCTGCAGCGCTACGAAGCACGGCCGTATCCGGGACGGATCGTCCTGTTCGTCAACGAGGAGTGGCACCGCGAGCACCCGGACCTCGGCTGGGAGCGGCTGGCCGGGGGTGGGATCGAGATCGAGGCTCTGCCGGGCGGGCACGGCACCAACCTGACCGCCAACCTCGACCGGACGGTCGAGCGCCTGCGCGCGTGCCTGGCCGGGCTCTAGGCGCCGCCCAACCTCCGGCCACGGTCTGGAACCAGGCCGCGGCCCACCCGACGCTCGGCGCCGGGGATGTCCACGTTTGGCGGGCGTCGATCGAGCGGCCGGGGGAGCTGCCCGCCCTGGCCGGGCTGCTCGCCGCTGATGAGCGGGCGCGGGCGGCGCGCTTCCGCTTCGGGCGGGATCGCGACCGCTTCTCGGCCGCACACGGCCTGCTCCGGCTGCTGCTCGGCCGCTACCTGGGGCGGGAGCCGGCGGCGATCGAGTTCGGCGTCGGGCGGTGGGGGAAGCCGGTGCTGACCGCCGGCGGGGACGACGGGCTCCGCTTCAATCTCGCCCACGCCGGGGAGATCGCCCTCGTCGCCGTCGCCCGCGGGCGGGAGGTCGGGGTCGACGTCGAGCGGCTGCGGCGCGACGTCGACGTCGGGGCGATCGCGGCCGGGTTCGCGCCGGGAGAGCGGGCGGCGCTGGCGGCGACCCCGGCCGAGCGGCGACTCGCGGCCTTTTTTGCCCTCTGGACCCACAAAGAGGCCTACGCCAAGGGGATCGGGCGCGGTCTGTCGCTGCCGCTCGACCGGTACGAGGTCGTCTTTCCAGCCGATCCCGCTTCGCCGGCCGCCGTCGCCGGGGTGCCGGGGTGGAGCCTACGCCCGCTCGACGCCGGCCCGGACTATGCCGCGGCGGTGGCGGCCGAGGGGCGCGGCTGGGCCCTGGCGCGGTGGGAGTGGCCCGCGGCGGGGCTGGGCGCGGAATCGGTCCCGAGCCCGCCGCCGGAGCGCGTCGGGCGGCCGTGAGCGTGGGCCGGGCAACCGAGGGGGCGGTGCTGATCGCCGGCGGTCGGCGAGCGGTCGGGCGAGAGCGGGCGGGGCGCCGGTGGGGTCGGATGTATCATGGACGGGTAGTGGCGTCCGCTCGGTTCGTGCGCGGTGAGAGTCTGAGACGTGCCCCGATTGCCCCTGGTCGACGATCCCGAGATGGCGTCCCCGGCCCGGCCGGGGGCGATGGTCCGCGTCCGCTCGCCGGAGGAGCGGGAGTACGAGCGGCGCCGGCGCCAGATCGCGATCCGGGAGCGGCGGATCGGCCAACTGCGGGCCGAGCTCGCCGGTCTGCGGGGGGCGCTGGCGGCGTTCGAGGGGCT
>JBBSNJ010000794.1:0-2138 GCA_038232775.1 Thermomicrobiales bacterium | reverse complement strand
TGGGAGCGGAAGGCGTAGGTGACGTTGGCGTAGAGCGGCACCCCGTGCGCTCCGGTCGCGGGGTCCGGCGCTTCCCCGGCGTGGACGCTGCGGGTGGCGAAGCCGAGGCGGGGCGTGGCGCGCGGTCGGTCGGAAGAGATCGGCATCCCTGGCTCCTGGCGTGGCGTCGTCTCGTCCATCGGGGCGTGGTCCGAGCGGCGACCCCGGCCCGACGCACAATGCATTGGCGATGATACGCGCCCGCCGCTAAGCTGGAGCCGGGACGATCGAGTCACCGGCATCGGGAGCGCCGACTGCCGCCGACCCGGCCGCCGGCCGCTTCGACTTTGAGTCCCCATCGGGGGGCGAGCGTGAGGGAGGACGGACTCCGGGTGAACGCTTCCGCTTCCCCGGCGGCGGTCCTCACGCCTTCGCCGCCGCTCAGACGGCATCCGGGTGATCCGTGGCGTTTGCCGGACAGAAGCCCTCACCCCCGTCCCGCGCGGGGGAGGGGAGATTATCCCGCTCCCGATCGCGGAACAGTTCAACTGGATTCCGTATCACGCTGGTCGAGGTGGTGCCGTCCGACCGGGGAGCGGGTGGTGGGAGTTCTGGGCCACGCTTGTCGCGCCGGGCGCCGTCGGGCTTGGGGTGGGCGGGCGCTCGCCGTCGGCGCCGCCCAGCGGGTGCCGGGGGCGCGGGACGACGAAGGGGGTTTCGGGGTGGCGGCCGAGGCGCTCGGTCCGCTGGTCGGCGCTGATCGAGCGGGCGCCCAGGGGATGTGCAACGCTCGACCGTGTGGCGAGACTCCTTATCGAGTCCTGAGCCGTGGTTCGGAGCGCGTTAATAAGCGCGTCACCTTTGTCGGCTCTCCGTGCGCGATTAGGATATAGGGTATGGTTTCGGACACGCCGTAGGTCTCGGCGACGTCCTGGCCGAAAGGCCGGGCCGCTCGCGGCCCGGGACCACACCCCGCCCGGCGGGCGGGAGGGCGTTCCTGGCGGCCCAGCCTTACCATCGACGCCGATGGACGAGCGGGTCGCCGGACGACACGAATGGAGGAGACCATGACACGGATCCTGCGGTGGCTCTCGGTTGCGGGAGCCGGCCTGCTGGCGGGGGCGGTCGGGACGATCCTGATGTTCCTCCTGCTGGCGGCGGGGCGGCGCTGGCTCGGCATCTCGCCGCCGCCGGAGTCGATCCCCGACCGCTTCGCGCCGACGCTCGACATCGACACCTTTTTCTCCCTCTTCGGCCGGTTCGGCGGCTACAACGGACTGAAGCGATTCGGGGTCACGTCGATCTCGGCGGGGATGGCGGTCGTCGGCCTCCTGCTCGGGCTCGCCTACGCGCTCGTCGTCGAGCGGCGGCGAAACCGCGGAGCCCGGCCCGGCCGCTGGGGGCGCTCCCGAGCGGGGCGCTGGTTCGGTTTCGGGGCCGTGATCGTCCTCTGGGTCGCCTCGCTTGTGGTGCTCTGGCCGGTCCTGGGGGCGAACTACCGCGGCCTGCCGCCGACCTTTGCCCGTCCCGTGAGCGCGCTCGGCCTCCTGATCCCCTATGCCGCCTATGGCCTCGCCCTGATCGCCACCTACCACGCCGTCGTGCCGCCTGCCGTGCCGCCGGCGGCTCCGGGCCCGGTCGGGCGACCGGTTGGCCGACGGGTGGTGCTGGCCGGCGCGGCGGGAGCGGCGCTGGCCCTGCCGACGGGCAGTCTCGTCCGTCGCCTGGAAGCGCGGGCGACCTTCAGCTACGACGGTCTGACCTACAGCGGACCGGGCGTCGAGCCGATCGCGCCGAACGACAAATTCTACACCGTGACCAAGAACGTGGTCGATCCCAACCCGAGCCGCGATCTCTGGCGGCTCGAGGTCGGTGGGTTGGTCGAGACCCCCCTCCGGCTGTCGTTCGACGACCTCTCGGCGTTGGCCCCGGTCGAGCAGGAATCGACGCTGATGTGCATCAGCAACCGGATCGGCTCCGGCCTCTTCAGCAACACCGTCTGGAGCGGTGTCCCGATGCGCGACCTTCTGGCCGCCGCCGGCGCGCGGGAGGACGCGGTCGAGGTCAAGCTCTCCGGTGCCGACGGCTTCACCGACACCTTTGCCTTCGAACTGGCGATGGACCCAACGACGATCGTCGCCGACGCCATGAACGGGGAG
>JBBSNJ010000793.1:0-2144 GCA_038232775.1 Thermomicrobiales bacterium | reverse complement strand
TCGAGGCCAACGCCTCCGGCGGCGAGGCCAACGCCGACGCCAGCGGCGGCGACGACAACGTCGCCGATGCCCAGGGCGGGAGCGGCGACACCGAAGCGAACGCCGGCACCGGCGGTACGGCCAATGCCGAGGCCAGCGGCGGTCAGGTCAGCATCGGCGACGTCCTCAGCGGCGGCAACACCGGCGCCGATGTCAACGTGGCCGGCGCCCCGGCCGGTCGCCTCCTCTGCATCACCCCCAACGGCAGGGCCTTGGTCGTGATCGGGGTGCCGGGCGCTCCGGCTCCCGGTGCTTCGAGCGGCGGCGGCGGCGGGACGACGAGCGGCGGCACCACCGGCGGCACCACCAGCGGCGTGACCGGGACCGTCTCCAGCGACGTCAACACCTCGACCAACATCGAGGCCAACGCCTCCGGCGGTCAGGCGAGCGCCGACGCCAGCGGCGGCGACGACAACGTCGCCAACGCCGAGTCGCGCAACCGCAATCGGAACCGGAACCGCAACGACAACGACAACCGCAACGGGAACCGCGACGGCGGCGGTGACTCGACCGCGAACGCCGGCACCGGCGGTACGGCCAATGCCGAGGCCAGCGGCGGGACGATCGACATCGGCGACATCCTCAGCGGGGGGAACTCCGGCGGGGACGACGAAGACGACGCGTACGGGCTGCGGCTCCGGGCCAGCCGAAACCCGAACTCGGGACGACGCCCCCGCGCGATGGCGCGGGGGCGTCGTCTTTGGTGTCGCCGGAGTCGCCGCTCGCCATCCGCCCGTTTGGACGAGACGGGGGCCAGTACGAGTTCCAAAACGAACGTCCAACCCCCGACCGTCCGGGCGCGACTACAAATCCAGCCGAGCACTCACGCCAGGTTCGGTTGAACGGTTCCATTAGCGGACGCTGGACCGGTTCCCCCGCTCTCCTGGACAGTTTGGTTTTCGGCCATCGTGCGGGGCTTCGTGGGCCACGCGGTCGCCGAGAATCGGCACGGACCCCGGTCCCGGCGGCCATCGGCTCCGTCGTTCGGCCGCCGCGACCCCCCGGATCGCCGGTCCGAACCCGCCGCGCCGGGCCGAAACCGAAACCGTCCGGGAGAGAAACCCGCTCCCCTCTCCCGCGCACGAGAGAGGGGTTGGGGGTGAGTGCCTCCTTCCGGCAACCGGAAGCGATCACCCAAGTTTCGTATGAGTATCGCCACCGGAAGACCGCCATCGCCGGAGCCGTGCCCATTCCAACCTGCGGCAGCGATTCGCCTGGATTGCGGCCGTTCACCATCCCCTCTCCCGGACTGGACTTCTCCGGCGGCACCGGAGTCGCCGGAGCCGTTGATCTCGGGCCGTCGAAGCGGGCGAGAACTCGGGCGGCATCTGGGCAGCTCGGTTCGCGCTCGGGGGCCCCGCTTACCCCTGGCCCCGCCCCGGCTCCCGGCAGCGGGGGCCAGACGATGCCCTGCCGGCCGGCTGGAGAGCGGATCGGCAGACGGGTCAAGAGCCGGCACGACGAATGCGATCTTTCGAGCGACGTCCGCTCGCCACCGACGAAAGGAGCTTCCGTTGGCCGACTCCCGATCCGAGAACTCAGCGACCGACCGGCCGCAGCAGACGACCTACCTCTCCCTGATCGCGGTCTTCGTCGGGCTCTTCGTCGCCTTCTTGAAGCGGGAGCGGGACCGGGGGGAGACGCCGGCGATCGGTGCCCTCGATCTGGCGACCCTCGGCCTCGCCACCTATCGAACGGGACGGGTGATCGCCTTCGATCAGGTCACCGCGCCGCTGCGGGCGCCGTTCACCGAAGAGCGGGACGGCGGGGTGGAGCCGAAGGGGAGCGGCCCCCGCCGCGTCCTGGGCGAGCTCCTCAGCTGCCCGACCTGCATCGGGACCTGGATCGCGGCGGGGTCGTTCTTCGGCTTGTATGTCGCGCCCCGACCGACCCGCGCCTTCCTCGGCTTCATGGCCGCCGGCGGCATCGCCGAACTGCTTGACTACGCGACCGAGGCGCTCGACAAGGTCGGCCGCGCCGCGGCGGCACGGACGGAGGAGTAGACGCCAGACGCCAGACGCCAGACGCCAGACGGCAGACGCCAGACGGCAGACGGCAGACGGCAGACGCCAGTAGTGTGTTGCCAGTCGTCGATGGGCAATCGT
>JBBSNJ010000792.1:0-2151 GCA_038232775.1 Thermomicrobiales bacterium | reverse complement strand
GTCGAGATCGTCTCCGATGAGAGCGTCGGCCGCGACACCCGCGACAAGCGCGCCGAGTACGCCGCCGCCGGCGTCCCCGAGTACTGGCTCTTCGACTCCCGCCCCCACCGCCACCGGGCCGAGTTCCTGCGCCTCGGCCCCGACGGCGCCTCCCGCGAGGGGCCGCGCGACGCCGCCGGCCGCTACCGCTCCCTCGTCGTCCCCGGCTTCTGGCTCGACCCCGCCTGGCTCTGGCAAAGCCCGCTGCCCGACCCCGACGCCATCCTGGCCGAGATCGCCGCCGCTCCCGACGCGCCGAGGAGGTGAGTGATGACCCGCGAGGTGGTCCACCGACCGCTCCAGTCTGAGGTGCCGCCAAGGATGTCCTACGATGCGTGGCTGGCCTGGTCCGAACGGGAAGGGTCGCTAACCGAATGGGTCGACGGGGAGGCGATCGTCGTCGAAATGCCGTCCGAGTTGCACCAGACGCTGGTCCTCTTCCTGGCTCGACTGGTCGCCGACTTTCTCGATCTCCATCCGACGGGCCGAGTCTTTATCGCGCCGATGCCGATGCGGTTGCCGAGCCGTCCATCCGGACGCGAACCGGACATTCTTTTCGTCCGGGCCGACCACTTGGACCGGTTCGTCGACGGCTACCTCGACGGCCCCGCCGACCTCGTCGTCGAGATCGTCTCCGACGGCTGCATCGGCCGCGATACCCGCGACAAGCGCGTCGAATACGCCACCGCCGTCGTCCCCGAGTCCTGGATCATTGATCCACGGCCGCATCGACGGCGGGCCACGTTCCTCCAACTCGACGCGGACGGCGTCTACCAAGAGGTAGCTTGCGGCGCCGATGGTCGCTTCCGATCGACCGTGGTCCCAAGCTTCTGGCTCGATCCGACCTGGTTCTGGCAAGAGCCGCTGCCGAACCTTGTCGATCTCCGCGCCGCGATCGCCGCCGGCGGCTGACAAGCGGCTCCCGACCTGGCATCATCCGCCGCACACCGGAGCGACGACGACACCTCGGCCTGATCGTTGGCCGGCACGGAGGAGCGCGGGCGTGGCCTCGATCCCAAACGTCAACATCGGCACCAACCGCTACGACGCCCTGATCGTCGGCGGCGGCCACAACGGCCTCGTCGCCGCCTGCTACCTGGCCCGCGCCGGCTTCGATGTCTGCGTCCTCGAGCGCTACAGCGAGGTCGGCGGCGCCGCCTTCTCCGAGGAGATCGCCGGCGCTCCCGGCCACATCGCCTCGACCGGCTCCTACGTCCTCTCCCTCGCCCCCCAGAAGATCATCCAGGAGCTCGACCTCCTCGCCAACGGCGTCGAGCTGATCCGGCGCGACCCCCGCTCCTTCGCCCCCTTCGCCGGCGGCGAGGACGGCATCGTCTTCTGGGAGGACATGGACGACCTCGTCGCCGAGATCGCCCGCTTCTCCCCCAAGGACGCCGCCGCCTACCCCGTCTACGACGCTCTGATCGAGCGCGCCTGCGAGATCATGGACCGCTTCATCCTCCGCAACCCCCCGAGCCTGGCCGAGTTCGCCGCCGCCTTCGATCAGCCCGGCGACGACCGCGTCCTCAAGTTCATGCTCCTCGGCTCCGCCGCCGACCTCGCCGAGTACTTCTTCGAGTCGGACATCATGCAGGCCGCCGCCTGCGCCCTCGGCCTGATCGGCACCTTCCGCGGCCCCCGCGATGCCGGCACCGGCTACGTCAAGCTCTACCACTCGATGGGGATGGCGACCGGCAAGCGCGGCGCCTGGGCCTATCTGCGGGGCGCGATGGGGTCCTTCAGCCAAGCCCTCAAGCGCGTCGCCGTCGCCCACGGCGTCGACATCCGCCCCGGCACCGAGGTCCAACAGATCTGCACCGCCGGCGGCGTCGCCACCGGCGCCGTCACCACCGCCGGCGAGGAGTTCCACGCCCGGGTCGTCCTCTCTAACGCCGACCCCCAGCGCACCTACCTGAAGCTGGTCGACCGCCAGGACCTGCCGGCCGACTTCGTCGCCGACATCGGGGCGATCCAGATCACCTCCCCCGTAATGAAGATCAACCTCGCTACCGACCGCCTCCCCGAATACCGTGCCCTCGGCTCCCGCGGCTACGAGCTCGGCCAGACCGGGATGATCGGCAATCCGGCCGCGCGCAAGGCGCTCGACGCGGC
>JBBSNJ010000791.1:0-2166 GCA_038232775.1 Thermomicrobiales bacterium | reverse complement strand
GCTCGTCCGCCTGGAAAGGTCGCTCGGGCGACGACGTGGTGCACCGGAGTACGCTGTTTCCTCGGGAGATCGCGGCGAAGGGCCGCCGGCTCTCGAAGATGGAGCGCGGGTGCGTGGCTTGCGCGCCTTGGGCCGAGGGTCAGGGCACGGAGCTTGATTGCTCGCCGCGGTCCGGTCGGTGCATCCGTTTTGGGAAGCCAGCCGGGGGAATCTGGAGATCGCGGCGGCGACGACGCGAAGATGGGAGAACGACCGCATGAGCGAGACGAATCAGACGAAGGTCGTGGTCATCACCGGCGCCTCGGCCGGCGTCGGCCGGGCAACGGCGCGGGCCTTCGCCGCCGAGGGGTGGGACGTCGGGCTGCTGGCGCGCGGCCGGGAAGGGCTGGCGGCGGCGCGGCGGGAGGTGGAGTCGGTCGGGAGGCGGGCGCTCGACCTCGTGGTCGACGTCGCCGACGCCGATCAGGTCGAGCGGGCGGCGACAACGGTCGAGGAGGAGCTGGGGCCGATCGCGGTCTGGGTCAACAACGCGATGCTCTCGGTCTTCTCGCCGGTCAAGGAGACGACGGCCGAGGACTTCCGGCTGGTGACCGAGACGACCTACCTCGGGACGGTCCACGGCACCCTGGCGGCGCTGCGGCGGATGTCGCCGCGGGACCGGGGGACGATCGTCCAGGTCGGGTCGGCGCTGGCCTATCGTGGGATTCCGCTCCAGGCGCCCTACTGCGGGGCCAAGCACGCGATCCAGGGATTCCACGACTCGCTGCGGGCCGAGCTGCTCCACGACGAGAGCGGAGTGCGGGTGATGATGGTCCAATTGCCGGCGCTGAACACCCCCCAGTTCGGCTGGGTCAAGAGCCGGCTGCCCAAGTTCCCGCAGCCGGTGCCGCCGATCTTCCAGCCGGAGCTGGCGGCGAAGGCGATCGTCTGGGCGGCGGAGCACGCGCCGCGGGAGGTCAGCGTCGGCTACCCGGCGGTGCAGGCGATCTACGGCAACAAGGTCGCGCCGGGGCTGCTCGACCGCTATCTGGCGCGGACGAACATCCAGGCGCAGCAGACGGACCAGCCGGTCGATCCGGATCGGCGCGACAACCTCCGCCAACCGCTCGACGACGAGCGGGACTACGGGGCACACGGCGTATTCGACGATCGGGCGCGGACCGGTTCGCCGCAATGGTGGCTGCGGACGCACCTCGGGCCGGTGGCGGGGGTCGGGGTCAGGGCGGGTGCGCTCGCGCTGCTGGCGGCGGTCGCCGCGAGGGGGAAGGGGCGGTGAGGCCGGAGGAGCTGAGCCGGGAGCTGCGGACGGGTCGCGGCGACCACCTCCGGCGGCGGCGGTGGCTGGTCGGGTTGCAGTTGGTCGGGGTGGCGGCGATGGCGCCGATCACGCTCTACCAGATGGGGATCATCCGCCACCTGCCGGAGCCGCCGCTGCCGCTGCTGGACGCCGACCGGGTCGACGCGGCGGACGAGGCCTACGCGATCCTGGCGACGCCCGATGCGGTGCTCGGGATCCTCAACTACGGCGCGACGATGGCGCTGGCGGCGGCCGGTGGGGAAGGACGGGCGACGCGGCAGCCGTGGCTGCCGTTGGCGCTGGCGGCGAAGGTGGCGATCGACGCGGCCAACGCGGGGCGGTTGACGGTCGAGCAGTGGACCAAGCACCGAGCGTTCTGCTCCTGGTGCTTGCTCGGGGCGGCGGCGAGCTTCGCCTCGCTGCCGCTGGTGGTCGCCGAGGCGAGGGAGGCGTGGCGGAGCCTGCGCTGAGGCGGACGGGCAAGGATGGCGAGCGGGGGGCGAAGCGCCTTCTTGGGGCGGCTTGGCTGGACGGCCCGACAACCCAGCGCGCAAGGAGTTCGTCCTCGACCTGAGGGCGATTGAAGGAGCCTGGGCCAGGGAGGTTGCTGCAAGTCGACATAACGCATCTCACTCGTCGGCGGGGCGGGGAGGACCAGAGGGGAGAGGAATGGCGGGGGAAGCAAGCTGGGTGCCGAGCTTTGGGGCGGAGCTCGTGCCCGAGGGGGTCCGCTTCCGGCTGTGGGCGCCGATGGCGGCGCGGGTGGTGGTGGACATCGACGGGGGGGGGGCGGGGGTCGGTGGCGGGGCCGGTCTTCGCCTCGCGGCGAAGCCGGAGGGGATCCACGAGGGTGTCGGCCACGACATCGG
>JBBSNJ010000790.1:0-2168 GCA_038232775.1 Thermomicrobiales bacterium | reverse complement strand
TCGGCCCGTGGCGACGATCGCCTTTCCGCGACGTTGATCGCGCCGGTGCAGTGGGACGGGGATGGAGTCCCCGATGTGTTCGGGGTTCCGGGCTCTGTCTGGCAGGGGAGCGGCCACGGCGGTCGTGATCGGGACGGTGAACCACAGATCGCCGGGGAGGGTGTCGTCGATTTCGTCGTCCAGATCCTCCGGCTCGTCGACCGCCTCTTCTTCCGGGGTCAGGTTCTGGTTGCGTTCGGTCGGGGTCATGGGCGTCTCCAAGGTACCGGTGAACGATACCAGAGCGCGGAGCGCCGCTCGCCGGCGACGCTTCCGGTGCCACCAGCGCCGGGGAACGGGCGGGCGAGGAATCGGCGGCGGCGCATGAGGCGCGGTGGGGGCGGGCCGTGGCGTTGCCTCGCTGGCCGTTGTCTCCCACTGCCGGCTATGCCACACTGAATTCCCCCGCAGCGAAACCCTTTGGGAAGGGACGGAGCCGGTTTGGACCAGCAGGGGCGCTTGTCGCCCCCGGCGCCGGTGCGGCCGTGCGCGGGATGGGGCATGGGTCGGGTCAGCGCACAGGAGTTAGCAACGAGTGGGGCGGGGCGCGTTCCCGCCGTGTTGACCACAATGGGCGGCGGTGGACTCGATCGCGCGGGGCGGAAGGGGGCGGACGGGTCGCCGCGGCAAGCGGCGCTGCCGGCGCTGCGGTCGCTAGCCATCGGCGGCGGCGAGACGCCGTTCGCCCACCCGGCGGAGGAGGATTTCGCCCGGCTCCTGACCTACTACGGCATCCGTTGGGTGTACGAGCCGACGACCTTCGCCCTCACCCCGCGTGACAACGGCGAGACGGGGCAGTCATTCACCCCCGATTTCTACCTCCCAGACCATCGGCTCTACATCGAGCTGACGACGATGCGGCAGCGATTGGTGACCCGGAAGAACCGAAAGCTTCGCTGCCTGCGGGCGCTCTACCCGAACGTGCGGATCAAGCTCCTCTATCGACGGGACTACCTCCGCTTGGTCGATGCCTACCCCGGCGCGAGCGGCCGGCCCGACCACTGTGCCGTCGGCAAGGTGCTCTTGCCCGAGGCCGTGATCCGGGACCGGGTCGGCGCCTTGGCCGCCGAGATCGTGGCGGACCTCCGGCGGCCAGACGCAAACCGGTGCGGGACGGGGCGAACGCTGCTGCTGGCGGTCGGCGGGGGAGACCGGCGTTTCTTCGCCGACCTCGGGGACGCGCTCGGGGCGTTCGATCCGGAGATCGAGCGGGACCGGGTGGAGGTGACGCGCTACCGGATCGTCGGCGGTCTGCGGCGGGTACGGGTGCGGTGGCCGCCGATCTTGCCGCTGGCCGGGCGGCGGGTGGTGGTGGTCGCCGATATCGTCAACACCGGTCTCAGCCTGGCCTACCTCCTGGGGTGGCTGCGGCGGAGGGGAGCGGCCTCGGTCGATGTCTGCGCGCTCCTCGACCGGCGGGCAGCCCGGTTGGTGGATGTCCCGATCCGCTACTGCGGGTTCGAGGCGCCCAGCGAATTGCTGGTCGGCTACGGGCTGCCCCTCCATCGGGAGTATCAGAAGCTGCCGCACGTGGCGATGATCGAGCCGGGCTGACGCCCTCGCCGACTCGTCGGTTGATCTATCGCCGGTCTTCCGCCAGAGGTCGAATGGCGAGCCACCGGGTGTCGGGGCGAAACCGACAGGGTTAGCTCGAGTAAAGGACGCGATCGTCCACGGGGCGCGGGGTGGACGGCGTCGGAGCGCCGAGGGGTTAAACCGAGGGGGCGGCCATTGGCCGCCCCCTCGGTGCTCGTGCTCGGGTTCCGGAAGAGGAGGAAAGAGGAAGTCGGAGGCTCCAGGGGAGTAGCCACCGCCCCGGAGGAGCCGGATGGGACGGACGGCGCGCGCGCGCTGCGCCGGAGCGGAGTCGCGCGAAAGGGGACGGACCCGAGCAACGGATCGGTTAATTGAGGGGGCCGAGCGACCCTGTCCCTCGCGGCGCCCGGTAAGCAAGCCGCGTGCCATAGGACAAGGAGTTCTCCCCCCAGCGTCCGAGAGGAGTCGCGCCGCCGTCTGCCGCGCCTTCCGTCGCTGATCGGCCCGGACCGATGCTGGCGATTGAGGGGGGAGCCACCGGTAACGTGGACGAACCGGGGCGAGGGTCCACGTCCCGAAGCGTGCCGCGTCCT
>JBBSNJ010000789.1:0-2182 GCA_038232775.1 Thermomicrobiales bacterium | reverse complement strand
GGGCGAGGGGTCGGGGGTGAGGGCCTCTCCAACTAATCACCCGGATTCCGTATCAAGGGCGCGGTCGCGGGGTCGTTGTTCCGGTTCTGTGACCCACCCGGACGACGGTTCGGTCGTCGCGACCTCCCCGCGGGTCTCAATCGGCCGGGGTCGGGGCGGGATCGGGGACGGCTCGTTCACGGACGACGAGGCGGCCGTAGAGGGCGATCGTCGGTGCCAGGACGAGGGCCGAGCCGAGCAGGGCGGCCCGGAGCGAGACCGCGCTGCCGAGCCAGCCGAGGGCGGGGCCGCCGACCGCCTGGCCGGCGGAGTTGGCCTGACTCGTCATCGAGATCACGGTCGCTCGGGTCGCCGGGTCGAGGTTGCGATTGAGCCAGGCGGCCTGGACCGGAGCCTCGATGGTGGCGACGATCCGGCGGACCCAGACCATGGCGAACGCCAGCCAGAGGTGGCCGGCCAGGGCGAAGCCGGCGACGGCCGCTACGTCGACCGCGGCTAGGCCGGCGAGCAGCCGCGCCGGCGCCCCCGCGCCGAGGGCGGTGGGGTTCGTCCGCCGGAAGACCTCCGAGGCCGCCAGCCCGAGCAGGGTGCCGACCACCCCGGCGATCCCGAACCAGAGCACCGGGCCGCCGGCGCCGAACACGGCCGGGAAGGCGAAGCGGTCGATCAGGGAGGGGGTCGAGAGCCGGTCCCACGCCTCGGCGGCGAGCCCGCTGACCAGGCTGGCGGCGATGACGATCTTGGCGACGGGCCGCGCCATCGCCACGCGGACGGCCGCGCGGGCGGTGGCCGTCATCCGCCGGACGGGGGAGCCGTCGGCAGCGGCGGCCCGCACCGGACGCTCCGGCATGACCAGGGCGAGGGACCCGGCGAGCGCCAGCATGCCGACTCCGGCCAGGACCATCGGCGCCTGGATGGCGACGAGGCCGAGGGCCGTGCTGAGCAGCGTGCCGGTCAGGACGCCGGCCAGCCGCATCTGCTCGCCGCGGAGGAAGACCGGGCCGACCGACTCCTCGCCGACCTCGTCCGTGATCCAAGCTTCGGTGGCGCCGCTAGTGAAGGTCCCGCCGACGCCCCAGAAGACCTGACTGACGAGCGCCGCCCAGAACGCGGGGATCCCGCCCTCGATGAGATAGCTGCCTCCCATCAGGGCGAGACCGACGAGGATCGAGAGGCGGCGGCTGTAGACGTCGGCGACGACGCCGGTCGGGAGCTCGAACAGGACCCACGTCACCTCGAGCACGGCCCCGACCAGCACCATCCGGAACGGGTCGAGACCGACGACGGTGACGTGGTAGATCAGCTGGACGGTGAAGAAGAGCGAGAAGCAGACCGCCTGCCACGCCATCAGGATCGAGTAGACCGCCACCGGGTCGGCGCGACGGGGCCGCTTGGGGAGGGCGAACAGCACGGGTGGGGTACTCCGGAGGGCGCACGGCGTGACCGAGCCCTGGCGGCGATCACCGCCGGACCTGACCGAACGCGCGCTGCGGAGGAAGAACCCGTGTCGTCGGGAGGCGTCCCCGGCCGAGAGGCGAAGGGGTTAGCCGAGGAGGAGGAGGATCATCCGGCAGGCGCGTGGGGGCGTGGTTGCGGCCATGGGAGAAAGCCTCCGGGAGAGAACTCGCGATGCCGGGGGACCGATGGCTCCCGAACCCGGCCACGATAGTGACTGCCGCCCAGTACGTCAACCGGCACCGCGCTCGAACCAGGTCCTCCCGTCTCCCGCGGGCGCACCCGCGCCGCGTGCCGTCCATATGGGATGCCGGACCGCTTGGCGCGGCGCGGCGCCCTCCAGACCCGAGCGGGCGCCGCGACCGGGGCGATTGTGACCGCGCCGACGATCCGACCACGACCGGGATCCGGCAATCCGAACGGTGGCGCCGCATCGAGCCCAAACGGCGCGACGTCCGAGAAGGGGCGCTCTTCCCCCGCCGCGAGCGCGCCGCCGACCCCGTGCCACCCCCCGCCAGGGCGGTCGACAATGCCCCCGCCGCGGGACGACGGAGGCCGCTCCGGAGCTACGGACCGGCGTCTATCGCCCCAAACTGGTCCACAAACCCCGGCCGATTGCTCGTGGTTCCGGACCGTGCTCAGCCGCTGCCGATGGAGCGGCCCCCAGACGCCACGCCCAGGACCCGCACCTCATCCCAGCAGCAGCGCCGCCCCGGCCAAGAGCGGC
>JBBSNJ010000788.1:0-2187 GCA_038232775.1 Thermomicrobiales bacterium | reverse complement strand
CGTCGATGATCGCGGCGTCGACCTGGGGCTGGTCGCCGAGGAGGAAGAGGGCGGCGGCGCCCTCCCGCCGGGGACGGACGCCCGGGGTTCGCTCCGGCGCGCCGGATCCCTGCCCCCCCCCCCGGCCCCCTCGCTCCCGGACGGTTCGGCGTTCGTCCCGGCGCCGCGGATCTGGAGCGGCGAGAGCGGAGAGGCGTGGCGGCCGAGTGCCGGGGTGCCCGGCGGCGGGGGTGCGGTTCCGGGGCGGCTGCTCGCCGGCAGCACGGCCCCCGGAGCCCCGCGCTGGGGCCGGAAAGCAAGCTGTCCGGGAGAGAGCCCCCGGCCCCTCTCCCGGTGGGCGGGACAGGGGCAAGGGGGAGCATGGTCGCCGACCGCGGGGGGACTCCCACAGTTCACCCGGATTCCGTACTTCCCACCTCCCCCAAACTCCCACCGCACCCTTCCGCCCCGGGCAAACGAGAGGGCTACCCCCCCCGTTCCTCCACTCCCAGCCGACCGAGGGAAGGAGACGCTGGAGGCGCTGGGGAACGCCCGGGTTCGCAACAAGTTCACAATGGCCATTGCGGTCTCCGGTTGAAGCATGCGGTGATCAACGATCGAACTTGGGGAATGGTCCCCTCTCCCGCGCACGGGACAGGGGGAAGGGGGCCGGGGGTGAGGGCTTCCGGCGGCAACCGGAAGCTCTCACCCGGATTCCATTGAAGTCCCCCAGACTCCCCCACCCCCCGACCCCGTCGGCTCGCGGCAGTCGTGCACCGAGCCGTAGCCCACGAGGGCGGCACCGATCCCCCAGAAGCGTTACCGTTGCGGCAGAACAATCGTCGGCTGCCCCCCCCAGCGGCCACCGGCGGACACGGGTACGGACGAGGGGCACGACGATGGAAAACTCTCCGCGGCTGCCGGTGACAGCGATCTTGCTCGCCCTCGGGCTCGGCCTGATCGCCGCTGCCTCGTTCCTGAGTCGGCAGATCGGCGACGTCGTCTTCTTGACCGAAGCCGAGATCGGGATGGTGGCGATCGGGTTCACCTCCGCCATCTTCGGCATCCAGGGTCTGATCTCGGTCCTGCTCGAAGGACGGCGGCTCCACGTCGGCATCGTCCGCCCCCGCCTCACCGACCCCCTCAGCCTGGCGATCGTCGTCGGCTCGCTGCTGCTCCTAGGGGTCGCGATCGCCCTCGCCTACGGCATCATCGACGATTGGGGGCCGATCGTCCTCGGCGCCCTCGCCGGCGTCGGCTGCCTGATCCTGTCCCTCCTCCTCGTCTTCTACAAGGAAGCGTTCGTCGGCGATGAGGCGTGCTTCGACGAACGCGAGGACGGGGTGCCGTGGTAGCGGATCGCGGCAACCCCGGCGGTCGCCGCCGGAGCCAGCGCCGCGGTCGCCGCCGCGGCTCGGACCGAATCGAGGGGTAGGGGATGGCGATGGATCGATCGAGCGAGCGGGACTTCCCGCGGCGGGGCATCTACGCGTCGGAGGCCGAGCGGGAGCGGACGATGGGCGGCGTGCCCCCGGTCGCCCCCCTGGAGGACGTCCCGGCGACCCGCCGTCGCCTGCTGAAGTGGCTCATCCGACTCGGCTACGGCGCCTTCGCCGTCGCCTTCCTCCTGCCGGCGGCGGCGCTCCGCAGCCTCAGCTTCCGGTCGAGCGCGGTGGCGGCCGGCGACCGCCTCGTCTACGCCGCGACGACGCCCGGCGCCGACGTCGGGCAACCGCTCCAGGCCGAGGCGCTCGAAGTCGGCACCGGCGTCCAGGTCTTCCCCGAAGGCAAGCAGGACGAGCAGAACAACCTGATCGAGGTCGTCCGCGTTGGCCAGGGGAACGACGGCCTGGTCGCCTACAGCGCCATCTGCACCCACCTCGGCTGCGCCGTCTACGCCGGTCTGAGCCAAGACGGCAACATCGCCTGCCCCTGCCACGGCAGCGTCTTCGCCCCGACCGAGGGCGCCGCGGTGCTCGCCGGCCCGGCCCCCCGCCCCCTCCCGGCGCTGCCGATCCAGGTCGGCGCCGACGGCGTCGTCGCCGCCACCGGGTCGTTCGAAGGACCGGTCGGCCCCAGTTGACGCTCTCGCCGCCGCGCCGGCCCACCCCCCCCCCCGCCCCCACCCCCCCCCCCCGCCGGCCCGCCAACCACCGACCGTGGGGGGGGGGGGGGGGGGGGGGGCGGGGTGCGGCCGATAGGAGGGCT
>JBBSNJ010000787.1:0-2191 GCA_038232775.1 Thermomicrobiales bacterium | reverse complement strand
CGACCCCGACGCCGTAGGCGGCACCGGCCCGCACCACGCGGCCCCCGCTCCCGCGCACGGCAGGAGAGGGGGGGCGAAGGGCTGGTGGTCAGCCGACGTCGGCATGATACGGAATCCGGATGGTCGGTTGCGTTTGCCGGAGAGAGGCGCTCATCGGGAATCCGGGTGATCGCTGCCGCTTCCCGGAACGACGCCCGCACCCCCGACCCCCTTCCCCCGATCCCGTGCGCAGGAGAGGGGAGAGAGTCTCACTGCCGATAGCGGCAGGGTTCGACCGGATTCCGTATCACCCCCGGCCCCGCTCCCGCCGCGGCGAGAACGGGGAGCCTTCGGCTGCCAGGACGCCGCGGTGCAACCGGATTCCGGACGAGCGCTCCCGCTCCCTCGGGCGGGGCCGGGTCTACGCGCCCTGGAGGATGGCGACGACGTAGGCGGCGAAGATGGCTAGGAGGAGGAAGCCGCGCCGCCGCTCGATCAGCCCGTTGGCGCGGGGGAAGGTGATCGCCACCGCCAGGGCGCTGAAGGCGAGCCCGATCGCGACCTCCTGCGGCCGGAGGGAGAAGGGCGAGATGGTCGTCGCCACGCCGACGACCAGCAGGCTGTTGAAGACGTTGCTGCCGAAGAGGGTGCCCAGCCCGACCTCGGCGTGCCCCCGCAGCCGGGCGATGACCGTCGTCGCCAGCTCGGGCGTCGAGGTGGCGATGGCGACCACGGTCGCCCCGACGATGAACGCATCGAGCCCGAGGTCGAACGCGATCGCCTTGGCGCTGACGACGATCAGCCGGCCGGCGACGACCAGCACGACGAGCCCGAGCGCGGTCCAGAGCAGCGTCAGTCCATGGCGAGACTCCCCCAGCACCTCCCCCGCCGCGCTCCGCTGGCGGCGGGCCTCGACCACGGTGGCGGTCAGCCAGGCGGCGAAGAGGCCGAGCAGGAGCACCCCGTCGAGCCGCGACAGGCGCCCGTCGAAGATCAGCAGGCCGATCACGATCGGGGCCAAGAGGGCGGCCGGGAAGTCGCGCTGGAGGCTGCCCCGCGGTGCGTGGAGGGCGCCGCCGAGGAGGGCGATCGCCAGGATCAGGGCGATGTTGACGACGTTGCTGCCGAGCGCGTCGCCGAGCGCGATCTCGGGCGTGCCGGCGCGGGCGGCGGTGATCGCGACCGTCAGCTCCGGGCTCGACGTGGCGAAGGCGGCGACGGTGGCGCCGACCAGCCCGGCCGGCACCCGCGCCCATTGGGCGATCCCGACCACCCCCCGCACGAACAGCTCGCCCCCCACCCCGGCGCAGACCACCCCAGCCAGCAGCACCACGACGTCCGGCATCGTCCCTCCCCCAAACACGGCTCGCGGCGGCCGACCGCCCCTCGCCCCCATCTTCGCCGATCCGAGCGGGTCGCTGCCGGCGGGTGGGGCGCGATCGGCGGGGCGCGGCGGCGGTGGCTGACCGGGGTCGCCGTCCCGGGTCGCTCCCCGAGCCGGCCGCCCCGCGATAATCCGGGCCATGAACGTCGAGCGGTTCCGGGCGAAGTGGGCGGGGGTGACGCTGACCGAGCGCGCCGCCTCGCAGTCCCACTTCAACGACCTCTGCGCCCTCTTCGGCGTGCCGACCCCGGTCGAGGCCGATCCCACCGGCGACCGGTTCACCTTCGAGAAGGGCGCCACCAAAGCGACCGGCGGCAAGGGCTGGGCCGACGTCTGGAAGCGCGGCGCCTTCGCCTGGGAGTACAAGGGCCACCACGCCGACCTCGCCGCCGCCTTCCGCCAGCTCCAGCTCTACCGCGACGCCCTCGAGAACCCGCCGCTGCTGGTCGTCTGCGACCTCGACCGGTTCGAGGTCCACACCAACTTCACCGGCACCGCGCCGGACGTCCACCGCTTCGACCTCGCCGGTCTCGGCGACCCCACGAACCTGCGGATCCTGCGCGCCGTCTTCACCGACCCGGCCGCGCTCCGCCCCGGCCGCACCCCGGAGGCGGTGACCGAGGAGGCGGCCCGCCGCTTCGGCGCGCTGGCCGGGGCGCTGCGCGAGCGGGGGGAAGCGCCGCCGCGCGTCGCCCACTTCCTGGTCCAGCTCCTCTTCTGCCTCTTCGCCGAGGACGTCGGGCTGCTGCCGAAGGGCCTGGTCGCCGAGCTGCTGGCCTACGGCGCCCGCTTCCCGGCCGAGTTCCCGGCGCGGGCGGGGGAGCTGCT
>JBBSNJ010000786.1:0-2193 GCA_038232775.1 Thermomicrobiales bacterium | reverse complement strand
GCGAGCCGATGGTCCCCCGGTGGCGCTGGTTTTGGGCGTCTTCGGCGCCGCTGATCCGCTTCTGGAAAGTGAACGGAACGTGGGCCATCGTCTGCATCAACTTGGAGTGCATGCCGAGGAAGAGGGGGTGGCCGAGGTACGGGTTGCGGCCGCCGTCGAGGACCTGGGCCACCGCTTCCGCATCGGAGAGCGCCGCTCGCGGCAGGCCGAGAACGGTGCGGACGGCGTCGGCCATCAGCCGCTCCGCGCCGGGGTCGAAGCCGACCAGTTTGCTGTCGAGTCCGTCCAGCTCGGCGTCGAACTCGCGGCAGAATGCGTCGACCTGATCCGGGTCTTGGCCGAGGGTCGCCCGCCACGCCTCCAGGGCGCGGGACTCGACGGTCTCGCTGGCGGTGAGGGGCCGGAGGTCGAGCGGGTGGCCGGGGGCGCCGAGGAAGTAGGGATCGACGGCGAGGACTTCCTCGACCATGCGGCCGACGATGGCGCGGACCTCGCTCGGGGCGTCAGGTTGGTTGGCGAGGGCGTGGTAGCGGAGCAGGGTCAGCCCGTTGACGGTGTGGTAGAGGTGGGCGGGGGTCGCCAGCGGCAGCACGTAGCGGGCGACCTCCTGGGCGCGCTTCTGGACGGCGTCGGCCATCCGGCGATCCGCCTCCGCTCCCCGCGCTTTGGCGCGGGCCGGGAAGACCGACGCGTAGCGGGACGCCATCTCCGGCGCCAGGAGCTCGGTCAGGCGGCGGTAGCCGGCCAGGCTCCGCTCGATCCCCTGGTGGTAGGTCGCAAGCTGGCGGTCGGGCAGGGCGGGAACGACCATCGCCTCGCCCGTGACCTCGCGGTAGCGTTGGGAGACCTGCTCGGAGTTGTAGAAGGGGTGGGCGTGGAAGAAGGACCAGAGGGCTAAGCGGGAGACGTTGTCGAGGACGAAGACGAAGGAGGCGTGCTGGAGGGTCGTGTGGTGCCCGGCGGCGAAGAGGTCGGCGTAGAGGCGAAAGGCGCGCTCGCGGCGATGGGCGCGGTCGGCGGCCTTGACCGAGTTCGCGTCGGCCGCAGGGGCGGCGACGAGGCGGAGGACGTTGTCGACGTTCGCCGGCTTGGCGCCGTAGCAGGACCAAGCCGCCGCGACAGCGAGGGCGAAGGGGTGGCTCGTCGACTCCTCCCGTAGCAGCCTGACGGCCGGGGACATCGAGCGGAACGGCGGCGGTGGCGCTTCGATCGGGGCATCGGGGAGCGGCGACGGCGCCGCCGCCGGCAGGGGAGCGACCAGAGGAAGCTCGGACGGATCGCGCATCCTGAATGTCCTTCCCTGGACGACCGGCGGCGACCCCGGCTGCCGCCCGTCGCCGGCAGCAACGAAGTGCACCGGCTGGAACCGGCCACGGTTCCGTGTTCGTTCGGGGCACGCTGAGTGTACGAACGGCCCGCTCGCGTCGTCAAGACCGCCGCTCTGGAGCGAGGCCGCTCGCGTGGTCGACGGGCGTTCGCCTCACTCCGGAGGGGAGTCGCGGCGGGACCAGGGCCAGCGCAGCCGGCGCCCACCGCGCCCAGCCTGGGGGTGCGGCCAGCGGCGGCCGGGACCGGAGCGGAACCCGAAGAGCGCGGCTCCGAGGAAGGCGATCATCAGCACCCAGCCGAGCCAGTCGGGACCGGTGAAGCGGAACCGGGTCCCCGAGCCAATGCCGAAGACCAGGACCCCACCGACGGCGACGCAGAGCCCGAGCAGCAGGAGGCCGATGGCGTTCTCGCGGTCGAACATGGAACCCCCTCGCCGCAATTGATCGCCCAAGCGCCGGGGCGCAACGGCCGAGACGAGCGCCGTCGGGCGGCTCAGCCGCCTTCGGAAGGGTACCGCGCCGGAACCGCCCACGGCCGGCACCGGCAGCTGGTGCGGGGATAACGGACTTTGAGTTGCTTTCGCTACACATGGTTTCGGGGACTGTTGTGTTGCGGCCGGGAATGTGCAGTAATGAGACTCGTTGTGACGGCCGACGGGGCCGCCAATGAACCTGACGGGACCCTCCGGCGTTTCGCTCCGGTTTTGGGTGCCCGCGGGGTTAGGGAGGACACACTGCACCGCCGCCCCCTGCATGCGAGGCTGCTCGCGGAGGTCCCCGCGGCGCGGCACCGCATCAGCCGCCGCCAAAGCCTGACCGGGTCGGCGAACGCCGCCGGCGGGGGCGCGCTCGCGCTCTCGCTGAT
>JBBSNJ010000785.1:0-2207 GCA_038232775.1 Thermomicrobiales bacterium | reverse complement strand
GACGTGGTCGATGGGGACACGATCGAGGTCCGGCTGGCGGGAGACGGGCGGGTTTACGACCTGCGGCTGATCGGGATCGACACCCCCGAGACCAAGCACCCGACGATCCCGCCGGAGTGCTTCGGGGCGGAGGCGTCGCGGCGGACGACCGCTCTGCTGCCGCCGGGGACGACGGTCTACCTGGAGCGGGACGTCAGCGAGACGGACCGCTACGGGCGGCTGCTGCGCTACGTCTGGTTGCCGGGAGGACGCAACGGGCGGGCGATGAACGCGAACGAGCTGCTGGTGCGGGAGGGGTACGCGACGGCGAGCACCTACCCGCCCGACGTCGCCTACGCCGACCGGTTCGCGGCGGCGCAGCGGGCGGCCTACGAGGCAGGGGCTGGGCTCTGGTCGGCCTGCCGGGACGAGGTCGAGCCGCCGGCGCCGACCCGCGTCGGGCCGCTGGGCGGGGACCGCGATCTCGACTGCGGCGACTTCGCGACCCAGCCCGAGGCGCAGGCCGTGCTCGACGCCGACCGGAGCGACCCGCACCGCCTCGACCCGGACCGGGACGGGCGGGCGTGCGAGCGGCTGCCGGCGGCGTGACCGGGTGATCTGGAATCCGCGTGGTCGCTTCCGCTTCCCGGAGAGAAACCCTCAACCCCCCGACCCCTTTCATATGCAATCCGGGTGATCGGCCCCGGTTCCCCGGAGCGGATACGGAATCCTGGTGAAACGTGTGTGTTCCCCCGGCGGTTTGCGACCAAGCTCCCCTCTCCCGCGCACGGGAGAGGGGTTGGGGGTGAGGGCCTCTGGCGGCACCCGGCAGCCATCACCCGGATTCCGCACGAGTCGGCTTCGTCGTCGGAGCACGGAGATTCAAACGGAACCCGGTTGATCCATGGTGCTCTGGCATTTGGGAGCGGCTCCCCTCGCCCGCCGCAGCGGGCGAGGGGTCGGGGGTGAGGGCCTCTCTCCGGCGAACCCACGTGATCACCCGGACTCCGTATAAAGGGACCGGGCTGAAGTAACGAAGCCCCCTCAAGGGGGCTCACCCGGACGGCGGGAGGGGCGGCTCCGGGAGGAGGCCGAGGCAATCAGCCGAATCTCCTACCTTCCGGATTCCAGTTGAACCGTTCCGCCCTCGGCTGATGTATCGGCTCCCCTCTCCCGCGCACGGGAGAGGGGCTAGGGGTGAGGGCGGCTTTCCGGGAAGCGGAAGCGATCACCCGGACTCTAGCTCAGAAACAACGGCCGAGCTACGGCCCCTCGTTTCAAAACGGCGGCAGACACTCGCGGCAGCGGAGAGACCGACCCGGAGGCGGAACGAGGGGCGAGGCCCACCCCGCGGATCGACCCCGGCAAGGTTCGATTCGGACTACGGCATGATGCCGGGGCGGCGGATTCGGTCGCTAGGACGGTTCCACGACGACCAACCTGTGCCCCCGTCCGACGAGAAACGACCAGCGGGCCGGAACCTCGAAGGGGAAAAACGGCGGGCGTTCACTAAGCTTGGCCCCTAAGGGTTCTAGGAGGGCTCCTCTCTTCCGCCCGCGAACCCCCCAAATCGTCAGCCGATCGGCGACAGGTAGTAGTTGCCCTCTGGATTCACCTCGATCGGGAACGGGCCCCAATCGAGATGGGCTTGATTCTCGAACAACGTGACCGAAGGATCGGACGACGTCACGATGAACGACCCCGACGTGAACCAGTCGGTCGCCGTGCCAGCGGCGAGCCAGTCGGAGAACACCACTTGGCCGTCCGCCCCGACCACCGTCACCGCCGTCCCACCGTCGCTGTTGGCGAGAACCCGAATCGTGACCGTGTCCCCGGCCGGCGCAACCTGCGTCGGCTCTTCCACGGACTGGGTCGACTGCTCCACCACGATTAGTGCCGTCGGCGCGATCGTCGGCGGCGCCTCGGTCGGGGCCGGTGCGGACGTCGCCGTTGGGGCAGGTGGCGCGGTCGCCATCGGAGTGGTCGTCACGGTGGCCGTCGGGATCTCCGTCGCAACGGCCGGAGCCTGGACCACCTGCCGCGGAGTCGGCGAGACGTCCCCCGAGCCACCGCCGGTCCCGACGGCTGGCGACCCGCGGTTCGGCACGATCTGGCGCTGGATCGCCGGCAAGGGGTCGTCCACCAGAATCGTTGGCACCGGCGTCACCGTCGGCAGCGGAGTCATCGTCGCCGAGTCGGCGACCGGCTCGCTGACGACCATGCTGTAG